>JACQFU010000507.1 GCA_016199905.1 Candidatus Wallbacteria bacterium | reverse complement strand
CTCGTACAGCCCCCCTGCGCCCCAGCCTATTCTCCCAGGTCGGCCAGCGGATGTCTACTCATTTTTCTCGACGAAGTTTTCACCGGCCGCCCGACAAAGCCAGGTCAGTCCAGCCTCCCCCGACTCATGCGTCAGCGCTGGCCGCTGCACAGGCCCCTCCGACGCCCGGCCGTGCGTTCAACGAACGCCGCCGCAAGAGAAAGGCGGCGCCAGGCAGCTCACCCGATCCGGCTCGCCGGATGCCCGCGGCTTCCCGAACGTCCGGACGCTTCGCTGGCCGGTCAGGGAGTCCTGAAGCTCCACCTCCACGGACTCTCCCGACGGCATCCGGATCGCGCCCACCGTCACCCGGCCGTCCTCGCTCGACCACCCCGGCTCCACGAGCTGCACGGTCCCGCCATACTCGAGCACCGCCGTGCAGTGGCCGCCCTCGGAGGCGAACCCGACGATCGCCGCCTCCAGCGGCGCGGGCGCCGGCGCCGGCGGCGGCAGAGGGTCGACGCGCGGCGTCACGCGGGTGACCTCTTCCTTGGGCTCCGGCACCAGGACCCGGAACGGATCGCGAGACGGTGACCGCTCGTCGCCGGCGGCGCCCGCAACCCAGGCGTCGACGTCGAACTTGGCCGTGGAGCCCGCCGCGGCCCCGGGCGCATCCGTGGCCTGCACGCCCGACAGGGGCGCGGCAAACAAGGTCCCGACCACCAGCAGCGCTGTCATCCGGCTCATCGTCTCTCCTCCGTCCTCATCAAGTCCTGCACTCTTGCGCCGACGTCTGACCCGCGCCAATCCGTCATGTTCCGCCGGGCGAGGTAAGATCCCGGCGATGCCCGCCAAGCCGATCGCCTTCGGGCCCGAGCTCGCGCGCCGCTACGAACCCGAGACCGCAATCGGAGAGGGCGGCATGGGCGTCGTCATCCGCGCCCGCGACCGCACGCTGGGCCGCCGCGTGGCGATCAAGTTCCTCGACGCCCGCCTGGCCCGTGACCCCGTGGCGATGGAGCGCTTCCGGCGCGAGGCCAAGGCGATGGCCGGTCTCTCCCACCCCAACGTCGTCGCCGTCTTCGACCACGGGCTTTCGGAAGGCATCCCGTACGCGGTCTACGAGCTGGTAGACGGCGTCGACCTGCGGCACTGGCTCGCGGAGCACGCACGGATGGAACCCGCACAAGCCCTGGAGCTGGCCTGCCAGGTGCTCGGGGCGCTGGAGGCGGCTCACCGGGCGGGCATCGTGCACCGCGACATCAAGCCCGACAACGTCTTGCTGGCCGGCGGCTCGACGGCGAAGGTGGCCGACTTCGGCATCGCCAGGCTCTGCGCCGAAGAGCAGCTGACGTCAGAGGGCGTGGTGCTGGGCACCCCGGGCTACGTGGCGCCGGAACAGTTCCTGGGCAAGGCCGCCGATGCCCGAGCAGACGTCTACTCCGTCGCGGCGCTCCTCTACGAACTGCTGAGCGGCGCACCGCCCTTCCACGCCCCCGACCCCGCGGGCATCCTGGCCAGGCAAGCGGAAGGGCCGCCGGAGCCGCTCGACTCGCGGGTGAACTTCCTGCCGCCCGGGCTGGCGGCGTTGCTGTCGCGCGCGCTCGATCCCAAACCGCAAGCGCGCCCCCAGAGCGCCCGGGACATGGCGCAGGCGCTCCAGGAGATGCTGGCTGCCCGCCCCGCCGCGGGCCCCGTGCCCACGCGCGAACTGGCTGCGCCGATCCGAACACGCAAGTCCGGGCGCGCGCCGGCGGCGACTGTGCAGATTTCGAAGCCGTCGGTCCCGGCCGTCCGTCAGGGCTGGTCCCGCAGGGCGCTCGCGGGCGCGGGGGCCGTCATCCTTCTCGGCCTGGCCGGATTCGCGACACGCCCGTCTGCCTCGCCGCCGCCGCCACCCGCCGGAACCGGACTCGAAAGCTCCGCCGACACCACCAGGGCCGCTCCGGCGCCGGCCGCCGGGCCGCCGGTCACGGCCGTGGCGCGCGAGCTCGCCGTCCAGTGCTCGGAGGACCGCATCCGCGTGCGGTTCCTCACGGCGAGGCCCGCGCGCGCGCGACTCACCGCCCGGCCCGAAAAGGCGGGCCCGATGCGCCAGAGTACGCTCGGCGAGCCGGCAAGCGAGCACGACCTGACGGTGGAGGACTTGCTGCCGGACACCGCCTATGCGCTCAAGCTGGACGGCCCCGGCCCGGGCGAGCCGCTGGTCGCGGCCCACCCGATTCCGCCGCAGCGGACGCGGCCCCGCGGATTCGTCCAGCGGCTCGTCAAGGACATGCTCGCGCTCAAGACCGATGTGGCCGGCTATATGATGAAGTCCTTCAAGTGGCAAATCAAAGACTTCCCCCGGACGGGCGATCCCAGGCTGGCCGACGCGCTGATCGCGCTCGCCAAGGAGAGCGCAGGCAGCAAGCGCCTCCAGTGCCTGGACGTCGTCGGCCGCCTGGCAACGCCTCGTCAGGAGAAGTTCTTCCTGGACCTGCTGGCGCCTGCGCTCGCGCGAGGCGACGCCGACGAGTTCTCGCTGGCCTGCCAGACTCTCAATGCCATCGGCGGGCCCGCGACGGCCCGGGTGGCGCTGGAGCTCGCCGCCTCCCGGCCGGAGCGCAAGGACCCCTACGGCGAATGGCTGCTCGCGCTCCTGGGCCGCCTGGCTCGCCGATGGCCCGCAGTCGCGGACCTGTTGGCCGAGGCGGCGGCGGCGGGCGAGGGGCGGCGGCGGGCGGCGCTGGACGCCCTGGTCGAAGCGCCGGGTACGGCGCGTGGGCGCGACCTGCTGGGCCTTCTCCGAAAGCAGGACCGCCGGCCGTTGCGGGTGCGGGTCCTGCGATGGGCCGCCGGCACTCCGGGGGCACTGGCGCCGCTCTTGCCCGCGGCGCTCGCGGACCCCGAGCGGCAGGTTCACGAGCTGGCGGCGGAGCTGGCGGGACTCTGTCCGGAAGCGGCTCCGGCCGGGCCGATCGCGGAGCTGGCCGCGGGGCGGTTCGGACAGCGTTCGCCGACCGCGCTGCGGGTTCTGGGGTCGATGGGCGCGAGCGCCACGCGGACCGAGGTCGAAGCCGTGCTGGCCGATCCGGACGAGTCGACGCGCGCCTGCGCGGCGCTGGCGCTGGCAGAGAGCAATGCGACCGGGTCGCTCCCGAAGGTCCTTTCACTCCTCACGCCCGGTACGACCCAGCCGCCGGAGGTGTGGCTGGCGGCCGGTTGCCTGGCCGGCGCGGCGGGTGCGCCTGCGCCCGAACGAAGACGCGCGCGAGGGCTGCTGCTCGAGGAGGCGCGCCGGGAGCGCTCGCCGGCCCGGTGGGCGGCGGTCTGGGCGCTGGGGCGCGCGGGCGACGCCCAGGACACGGCGCTGCTCGAGCGGCTTGCGCTGGATGGCACCGAACCGGCGAGATTGCGCGCCTTCGAGGCGCTCTGGTCGCTCGACCGCGCGAAGTGCGCCCGGCTGATCGACGTCGTGCTGGCCGGCCGGCAGAAGCTCGCGCCCGAGCTCGAGGAGCAACTGTCCGCGCTGCGAAGCCTGCCGGCGGACCGCTCGATCCGCATGCGGCTCTTCGCGCCGCGAGACCTTCCGGCCCAGCTGCTTGCGCCCGAGATCGCGGCCGGCGAGGGCCTTCAAGTGGAGGCGACCGGCTGGCTCGTTCCGGGCCCCCAGGCCCCCTCCGGCGCGCTCCAGATCCGGGAGGGCTCGGTCCAGCGGGCGCTTGGCGGGGGAACGGGGCTCGCCCTGGACAGCGGACCGCTGGCGGTCGCGGCGCCCGCCGCGACGAGCGGCTGGTGCACGGTCTACTGGTACCGGCCGTAGCCGGGGGCCGCCCACCCCCGCGCAGCTCAGGACTGTCCGGGCTGGCGGTGGCGAGTGATCCCGAAGAGACCGTCGGCTTCGTTGACGAAGTGGCAAGCGGTGAAGTGCTCCTTGCCAAGGTCGATCAGGGCCGGATCCTCGGACTCGACGATCTTCCCCAGGTACATCACGGCGACGCGGTTGGAGATGTGCTCCACCACGGACAGATTGTGGGCCACGAAGAGGTAGGTGAGCTTGTGGCGCTGCTGCAGCTCCTGGAGCAGGTTGATGACCTGGGCCTGGATGGAGACGTCGAGCGCGCTGACGGGCTCGTCGGCGACGATCAGCCGGGGCTCGATGGCCAGCGCCCGGGCGATGCCGATGCGCTGGCGCTGGCCGCCCGAGAACTCGTGCGGATAGCGCGCGGCATGCTCCTCGCGCAGGCCCACCTCTGCCAGGAGTGAAAGGACCTTTTTCCTCCGCTCGACCTTCGTCCCGATGCTGTGGATGACCAGCGGTTCCTCGATGATCGAGCCCACCGTCATGCGCGGGTTCAAGCTCGCGTAGGGGTCCTGGAAGATCATCTGCATGTTGCGGCGCATCGCCCGCATCTCGGAACGGTCCAGCGTCACCAGGTCCTTGCCCATGAACTCGACCTTGCCGCCCGTCGGCTCCAGCAACCGCAAGATCGTCCGGCCCGTGGTCGACTTCCCGCAGCCCGACTCGCCCACCAGCCCCAGCGTCTCGCCTTCCTTCAGAAAGAAGCTGACGCCGTCGACGGCTTTCACCCAGGCGACGGGACGGCTGAAAATGCCGCCGAAGATCGGGAAGTGCTTCGTGAGGCTCGTGACCTCCATGAAATGGTTGCTCATGCGCGTTCGCCTGCCTCGAGCATCTTGCGGCGGACTTCCTTCTCGGTCGCCGGATCCTGCTTCGCGGGTTCGTAGAGCCAGCACCGTACGGCGTGGCCCGGCTCGCCCCGGACCGCGAAGAGCGGCGGCTCCTCGGCTTCGCACTTCTCGAACTTCAACGGGCAGCGATTGCCGAACCGGCAGCCCTTGGGGAAGTGGAACGGGCTGGGCACCGTGCCGCTGATGACGCACAGCTTTCCGCCCGGCCTGTCGACGCGCGGGATCGAGCAGAGCAACCCGATGGTGTAGGGGTGCTTGGGCAGCTTGTAGACCGTGCGGACGTCGGCTTCCTCGACGACGCGCCCGGCGTACATCACGTTGACGCGGTGCGCCATCTCGGCCACCACCGCGAGGTCGTGGGTGATCAGGATGATCGAGGTCCCCAACCGCGCCTGCAGGCTCTTCATCAGCTCCAGGATCTGCGCCTGGATAGTGACGTCGAGCGCCGTCGTGGGCTCGTCGGCGATGATCAGCACCGGGTCGCACGCCAGCGCCATCGCGATCATGATGCGCTGCCGCATGCCGCCCGAGAACTGATGCGGGTAGTCGTCGAGACGGTCGCGCGGGGCCGGGATGCCGACCAGCTCCATCATTTCCACGGCGCGCTCGCGGGCCTGGTGGCGACCCAGTTTCATGTGGAGCCGGATGCCCTCCGTGATCTGGTCCCCGATGGTGAACACCGGGTTGAGGCTGGTCATCGGCTCCTGGAAGATCATGGAGATCTTGTTGCCGCGGACCTTGCGCATCTCGGGCTCGGAAAGCCCCAGCAGGTCCTTGCCCTCGAAGAGGATTTGACCGCCCGTGATGCGTCCCGGCGGGTTGGGAATCAGCCGCATGATCGACAGCGACGTGACGCTCTTGCCGCAACCCGACTCCCCCACGATGCCGAGCACTTCGCGCTGGCGCACGGTGAACGTGACGTCGTCGACCGCCTTGCCGACGCCCTCCTCGCCGAAGAAGTACGTGCAGAGACCTTTCACCTCGAGCATCGGCAGGCCGGGCTCCTGGCGGACGGCGATTCCGGCGGGGTCGACGACGCGCGCGCCCCCGGGCAGCGCCGCCCCGGCCGGGACGGGGGGCTTCTCGGCTTTCCAGAGTTCGTCCTTGGTGGCCATGCTTTTCCTCTCGGGTCGAAAGACAGACGAATCTAGCACATGGAGGTGGCGAGTGGCGAGTGGCTACTTCGCCGGCGTCATCGACGAGCCGCACAGGAATTCGGGTGTGAGCATGCCGAGCCGCGAAACGTCGAGGACGTTGGTCTTCAGGGCCGGATCCATCCGAGGCACGGCTCCGGGACGCTCGATGCGGACCCGCTTGCCTACCAGGCCGTATTGCCGGGCCTGAAAGAGCAACGTGTAGGGCGACTCGGCAGCCAGCAACCGGTCGAGCTTCACCAGCGTCTCGCGGCGTTTCGCGGGCTCCACCGCGGATCGCGCGGCCTCGATCAGCGCGTCGGCCTCCTTGTTCGAAAAGCCGTTGCGATTGAGCCCACGCGGGCTGGCCGTGGAGGGAATGCCGGCGGAGTGGAAGAACGCGTACGGATCGGGCTCGATGGGCACATACCAGGCGAGGTAGATCGCCTCGAAGTCGCGCGGCTGGATGCGCTCGGCGACGAACTGCTCCCACTCGGTGAATCGGGGCCGGGCCTCGACGCCCAGCTTCGCCAGGTCCGCCACCACGCGCGCGACTTGCTCGCGAACCGCGTCGCTGCCGGCCGGGGCGTCCAGCACGAAACTGAACCGCTGCCCTCCGCGATCGACGAATCCGTCGCCGTCGGTGTCGTACCAGCCGGCCTGGTTGAGCACCTCCTTGGCCTTGGCCAGGTCCAGCGCAGGCGGACGTTGCTCGGCGTCGGCTGCCCAACCCGCCCGCTCGAAGACGGTCGTCGCCCGCACGGCTTGTCCCTGCAGCACGTCCCGGAGCATCCCGTCGACGTCGATGGCCTGAGTCATCGCCCGGCGGATGCGCGGGTCGGCGAAGAACTGCGTCTTCTCCGGATCGCACTGCCAGCCGATGTAGGCGTAGGAAGGCTCGACCATGCTGTAGACCTGGTATCCGTCGCGAAGAGTGTCGTCGAAACCCGACAGCAGCAGGCGCGTCGGGACCTGCGCGTGATCGAGCAACCCCTGCCTCAGCATCTCGAGCCGCCTGCGATCGTCGGGGACGACCTGGAAGACGAGCCGATCGAACCGAGGCCTGCCCGCCCAATGGCCGTCGAAGGCTTCGAAGGCGATTCGCTCGCCCCGTATGTTCTCCGCCAGCTTGAAGGGACCACTCCCTACCGGCATGGCCGAGTTGAACGGGTCGGTGGCGAGGTCCTTCCCCTCGAGGCAATGCTTCGGAAGGATCGGCAGGGTGGCCCAGTCCTCGATGGCCCAGGGCGCGGGCCGATCGAACCAGACGGTGAAAGCGTGGTCGCCGGCCGTCTCGAAGCGAACCCGGTCCCTGGATTGCGGGCTGGCCTGCAGTTCGTCGACGCAGGTGCGCCGGGCCACTCGGTTCTTGGGTTCCCGGAGCAGATCGAGCGTGAACTGCACGTCGGCGGCCGTAAGCTCGCGTCCGTCGTGGAACCGCACGCCCTTGCGCAACTTGAAGGACCAGCTCTTGGCGTCGGGCGCCATCGTCCAGGACTCGGCGAGGCCGGGCTGCGGGGAAAGCGAATCGTCATAGACGAGCAGCGTGTCGTAGAGCACCGCGTCGATGCGCCACGAGTTGATGTCGCTCGTCAGATAGGGGTTGAAGGTCGTGCAATCGGCGTAGGTGGCCGTGACGAACGTCCCCCCGCCCCGAGGCGCGCCCCGGACCGGCGCGGCGGCCACCAGAGCCAACGCCATCGCGAAGACGCCGGCCGCCGGCCCGCAAACGATTCGAAGAAAGGTCATGACGCGCGCCCCGCGAGGGCGGCGCACCCGCGCATCCGAGGCGGGGAGAGGGTACAAGCAACGGGCACCGTGGCTCAAGCCCAATGGGCCGCCCCCGAGAAGACAACTCGCGCCTGAGCTATACTCGGCGGGCCCCGAGAAGCACGGCGTCGGGTAGAAGGAGGAATCCGTGGACCTGAAGACACGCCTCAACGAGGACATGAAGACGGCGATGAAAGCCAGGGAGGAGCTTCGGCTGCTGGTGATCCGCACGCTGCGCTCCGACATCCGGAAAGTCGAAATCGACGGCCGCAAGGACCTGGACGACACCGGGGTCGTCGAGTGCATCCTGCGCGCCATCAAGCAGCGCGAGGACGCCGCGGCCGGCTTCGAGCAAGGGGGCCGGCCCGAGCAGGCTGCCAAGGAGCGCACCGAGATCGCGCTCCTGCGCACCTACCTGCCGGCCCAGCTCTCCACGGAGGAGGTGGCGGCGATCGTCGAGGAGTGCGTCCTGGAGTCCGGCGCGGCTGGCCCCAAGGACATGGGCAAGGTGATGAAGCTCTTGATGCCCCGGGTGAAAGGCAAGGCCGACGGCGGGAAGCTGCAGCAACTGGTGAAGGAGAGGCTGGGAGCCGCGAGTTGAGCCTGATCGACCGGTACGTCTTCCGCCAGCTCGGGCCGCCTTTCATGATGGGAATGGTGGGCAGCCTGACGATCCTTTCGTTCGGGCAGTTCATGCGAGCGCTGAAGTACCTGACGGAGGGAAAAGCCGACAAGGCGACCGTCCTGAAGTGGTTCGTCTTCCGCGTGCCGGAGGACATGCAGTACATCTTCCCGGCGGCGGCCTTGATGGCGACGCTGTTCGTCTTCGGCCGGCTCTCCAAGGAGAGCGAGTTGGCCGCGATGATGGCCTCGGGCATCTCGCTCGGGCGGTTGATGGCGCCCGTGGCGGCCTTCGGCGTGGCGGTCTCGGCGGCGGTCTTCCTGTTCAACGACTGGGTCGTCCCTCCGGCCATGCGGATCAGCCAGCGCATCTGGGAGCAAAAGCTGAGCGCAGCCGGGCCGCCCAACTCCACCTACAAGGAGAACATCCTGGTCAAGTCCGGGCCCAACCAGCTCCTGTACGTCGGGCGTTTCTTCATGCGAGACGACAGCTTCCGGGATCTGGTCGTGCGCAACTACGGCCCGAAGAGCCTGGAGAGCATGATCTCCAGCACCAGCGGACACTGCCTGGGCGAAGGGCTCTGGCAACTCGAGGGCGCCGTGGAGACGCGATTTCTGGCTGACGGCGAGGTCACCTGGCAGCGCAAGAGTTCCGCGAACTACCGCCTCGGCGAGACGCCCGAGAGCCTCAAGGAAAAACAGAGCGACGCCAACGAGCTGACGTTGGCTCAACTGTTCCGCAAGATCCAGAAGCTCGAGAAACGAGGGCTGGCCAACACGCGTCCGCTTCGGGTGGAGATGTACCTGAAGACGGCCTTTCCTTTCTGCGTGCTGATCTTCGCCTTCATCGGCGCCGCGATGGGGATCTCGCCCAGCCGCAGCGGCGGGTTCATAGGATTCGGCGTGAGCCTCATCCTCACGTTCCTCTACTACATGATGATGAGCCTGTCGGCCTCGCTGGGTAAGACCGGCGCGCTCAGCCCGCTCCTGGGCGCCTGGCTTCAGAACCTCCTCTTCCTGGGAGTCTGCATCGTGTTGTTCTTGCGCGCTCAATCGAGGTGAGCCGCCGGCGTTCGGCCACTCGCCGCTCGCTACTCCCGGTAGCCGGTGCTATCATCGTTCTCCACGGATGGGTCACTACTGGAAACCCTTGGTGCTGGGGCTGCTCGCGGGTGCGGCAGTGTTCTGCGTGCCGCTTTTCAACTCGGCAGCCGATCAGACGATCACCGTGGTCGCGGCGGGCGTCGTGACGTTGGTCGTGGCCGGCCTGGGCGTCGGCTTTCTGTCGGCTTCGGGACGGGAGTCGGAGATGGTCGTGGAGACCGTCAACAAGGACATGGACCGCCTGAAGAAGGAAGTGAAGGCCCGCGAGAAGACCATCGACGACTACAAGACCAAGCTGGTGGAAAGCACGAGCTTGCGCCGGGCGCTCAGCTCCATCGCGCGCCTGACGGTGCAGTCGCTGGAAGTCACTCGCGTGATCGAGCAGGTGATGCAGGCGCTGGTGAGCGCGCCGGTGCGGGCCAAGCGCTGCGCGCTCTGGCTGGTGAGCGAGCAGGGCATCAAGCTGGAGTCCGCGGTGGGCTATTCCGGCGACGTCCGCAGGGAAAACCCCAGGCCCAACGAGATCGTGAGCCAGGTGGCGCGCTCGGGCAACCTGATCGACAGCGAGAACGCCGGCCGCGACCCGTCGCTGGCAACCATCTGCCGGTTGCGAAACCAGGCGTTCATCTGCGCGCCGCTGGTGCACAACCGCGAGATCCTGGGCGTCATCGACATCGAGGAGTTCGCCGAAACCCGCAAGGAAAAGGAAAGCCTCCGGGACGACGTGGACGCCGTGGAGTTCGTCGCGTCGCTGACCGCGATGGTGATCAAGAACGGGAAGATGTTCGAGGAAGCCAAGGAGCGAGCCAACACCGACGGCCTCACGCGGCTCTTCACCCACCGTTACTTCCAGGACACGCTGGACACCGAGCTGAAACGGGCCGGCCGTTACGAGGACCCGATCAGCCTGATGATCACGGATATCGATCACTTCAAGAAGTTCAACGACACCTACGGTCATCAGATCGGCGACCTCGTGCTCAGGGAGACAGCCGCCGTGTTCAAGGACCTGCGCCGGGAGAATGACGTCGTGGCGCGCTACGGCGGCGAGGAG
>JACQFU010000504.1 GCA_016199905.1 Candidatus Wallbacteria bacterium | reverse complement strand
GGGCCGGCCTCCGTGCCGGCCCAGGGCTAGGCAGGCACGGAGGCCTGCCCTACTTTTCTGCGAGGAGACGCCTCTTGCCATGATTGTTTCGTGGCAGTCACTTACTCGCCGTTTACTGTCGAGCTTCCGACGAACGGCCTGGCCGAAGGAGAACACCTCCTCTCGATCTGCGTCGCGAGCCTCACGGATCGAGTCTCGACCGTGAGCTTGCGATTCAAGGTGCAGCGATGAGCTTGCGATCGACGATTCTTCCGTTTCTGGCCTTGTTCGGCTTGCCGGTGTGGCTGGCGGCGGGGGCCGCCATCACGCTCTCGCCTGCCACGGTCCGGGTGGACGCCGAGTTCCGTTTGCAGGTGAAGCTCAGCTACACCGCCGATCTCTACGGCGCCGGATTGGACTTGGTCTACGACCCTTCGAAGTTGGCCGTGGCCGACTCCGACGGCAATATCTCCAACGGCGTTCAGCCCTCGGTCTCCGAGGGTGCATTCCTCAACTCTGGAGGCACAACCTCAACGCTGCGAGCCGAGGCGCTCCAGGACAGCCGACCGGGCAGGTTGGTTCTGGGACTCACGCGGCGCGGGCGCGTGGCCGGTGCCTCGTCTTCGCAGGAACGCACGCTCCTCTCCGTCGGATTTCGCGCGCTCACCTCCGGGACGACACGCGTGCACGTGGAAAACGCCGTCCTCTTCGATTCGCGCTCCGATGCTGGCCAGCCCATTGCCACGTCGGAGGCCACCCTGGTCGCCGTGGTGGCCACGACCAATCACCCACCCGTGCTGCGCTTGCCGGCAAACGTTCAGACGCGACCCGGCATCGCCGTGCTCGACGCTTCCGAGTCCTTCGATCCAGACGAGGATACCTTGACTTACTCGTGGGAACAGAAGTCCGGTTCCCCGGTGACTCTGTCGAGTACGTCGACCGCCGCGATCTACTTCACGCTCGGCTCCGCCAGTGTCGCGTCATTCGAGCTGGCCATCAGCGACGGAGCTGCGACGGTTCGGCAGAGCGTCGTCGTCAGTGCCAGCAGCGATGCGGACTCTCCTCCCCGGGCAGTGGTGGCGTCCCCCGGCTCAGGCAAGGGGGTGTTCGCGATCGCATTTTCGCTGCTGGATGCCGAGAGCGACTCTGCCGACGTAGTCGCCGAGTTCTCGACCGACGGCGGGGCCACCTTTCACCCGGCGACCTCCGTCGCGGGCGCAGAACCGCTCCAGGGATTGGCGGCAACGCCTTCCGGTGCCCCTCACCAGTTCGTCTGGAACTCGATCGGCGACGTGGGCACCGTTCGTCTGCCTGCTGTTCTGTTCCGCTTGACGCCCAGCTCGACCCGCAGCGGAGCGCTCGGCGTGGCAGCCGTCTCGGACGCATTCCCGGTGGACGACTCCGGAGCCACCATGAGCGTTCGTATCTTTGCTCCCGTGGAGGGGGCGTCGCTCATCAGCGGAGAAACGTTCGCACTTCGGGGGGAAGCATTCGACGCCCAAGGCATCCGCATCGGGGGGGCCGGCCTCGAGTTCTCGTCCGACCGGGACGGCGTACTGGGAACCGGTTCGCCGTTGATCGCATCCCTGAAGACGATCGGCGATCATCGCATTCGACTCCTGGCCAGGGACGCGCAAGGGCGAACGGCTACGACCAGCGAGCTGGTGCGCGTGGAGCCCGTGCCGCCGCCACCGTTGAGAATGGTCTTCACGGGCCGCGTGGCTTCGAGTATGGGTCTGCCTGCGCCGGACGGTTCGCAAATCGTGCTGTTCAACACGACTCGTGGTATCAGCGGCAGCGGCAGGATCGGCGGCGGCGACGGCACCTACCAGGCAGTCCTGGGAAGTCTGACGAAGTCGGTGGCCGCTCTGGGAGACATGGTCACCTTCGATCTCGTGGACGACGCGGGAGTCCCGCGTGTCTTGACGCCATCGGGCATTACGCTCGCGACGCAGGACATCGACAACCGATTGAGGCTTCAGGACTTGGTCTTCGACATCTCCACGAGCGTTTCCTTCGCGCAGGGCCTCAACCTCATCTGCCTTCCGGCCGATCCCGGGACGCCCGCGGGGCCCTACAGCTCAACCGACCTGCTGCGAGACTCGGGAGCGTTCTTCGTGGCGCGCGCGGTAGCCGGGCGCCTCGATGTGTACCTACCCGACGGCACCACCCCCGCGTGGAACGTGCGCGGCAACCAAGGCTATCTCCTTGGCGCGGCGCGCGATCGTACCTTCACGTACGCCGGAAAGGCCTGGCCGCCATCCGACAGGCTGTGGATTTTGTCGGGCGGCTACAACATTCTCTCGTTTCCGTTCGGCGTACCCTCCGGTTTCACTACGGGAGATGTTTTGACTCTGAGTGGCTCCGACTGGATCGTCGAGTATGACCAGGACCGAGTCACTCGGACTCAGAGGGCGCGACCGTTCCTTCGCGGCCTGGAACGGGATCCCACGCCCGTGCGCCTGGGGCGAGGGTACCTGGTGCGTACCCGCCAACCGACGACGCTCGCGATCCCGACTGCCGGCGGCCAGTAGACGGCGCGTAGGCTTCGAATCGTGTCGCGGCCTCAAGGACTCCGGAGCCACTACTGCTTCGGACTTGCGTCCCGCCGGTCCCTCGGACCTGCCGGCGTTCGCTCCGGTTTTGCCCGGCGCTGCGAAGAGAGGCTCTGCAAAACCTCTCCCCACCTCCAACCGTTACTGGCTGCCTCCCTGCAACCCCGCCCGTTTGTTGGTAGCCTCACCGTTTTGGAAAAGGGGGATTGCTTCACCGAGCGCATCCCAGGTCAACGACTATTTCAAAGCTTTTCGACGCGCCCGGATCGCACCTTATCGGCGGCTACTTGTTGACTCTCCCCAAGCCGCGCATGTAGCGTCTGCTCCTGGCTGAAGGCCAGCAGGAGGAATCACGATGGACGCCGTTCAAGAACAGATCCAGCGCCGACAAGAGCGCGCGAGACTCGAGAACTTCACCATCCGCCCCCAGGGGGGCGGGAGCGTCCTGGGCGACTACGAAGTCGACTCGGCCAGTGGGCGCAGCTACCGCGTCACGGTGCGATCCGTGGCAGAGGCGGCCAGCGACTGCACGTGCCCGGACTTCCGGACGAACCTTCTGGGCACGTGCAAGCACGTCGAGGCTGTGCTCGAACACCTGCGACTGCGCCACCGTCAGAAGCTCGACGGGCTGGTCGCGCGGGAGCTGGCGCGGGCCCGGATCTTCCTCTCGGGTCGCCGCGAGCTGGAGATCCGCGTCACGCCGGCCTCCGGATGGCGCGGCGCGCTGGGCGAGGTGCTGGGGCGTTTCTTCGACGGCGAAGGCGTGCTGCTAGGCGATCCTGCCGAGCGGCTCCCGCTGCTGCAGAACGAGTTGGCGATGCTGGCCGCTGCGGCCCGGCGCGGTCTGGTCGTGGAAGCGGGCATCCCTGCCCAGATCCGCGAAGCGATCGAGAAACGCGGCATCCTGAAGCGGCGCGAATGGTTCCTGGACGAGATCCGCCAGGGCCGCCGCACGCTGGAGGTCATCTCGGCGAAGCTCTACCCCTACCAGGAGGAGGGCATCCTGCACCTGGCGCTGACGGAGCGCGCCATGCTGGCCGACGACATGGGCCTCGGCAAGACGGTCCAGGCGATCGCGGCGGCCACGCTCTTGCGCGAGCTTCGCGGCGTGCAGCGCGTGCTGGTCGTCACCCCCGCCTCGCTCAAACACCAGTGGGAGCGGGAGATCAAGCGCTTCACGTCGCTGTCGGTCCACATCATCCGCGGCATCGCGGGCCGCCGCGAGCTGCTCTACGCCACGCCGACATTTTTCACGATCGTCAACTACGAGCTGTTGCTCCGAGAACGCGAGGTCTTCCAGCGACTGGCGCCCGATCTGGTGATCCTCGACGAAGCGCAGCGCATCAAGAACTGGCGAACGAAGACAGCCCAGGCCGTCAAGCTGCTTCAGAGCCGCTACGCCTTCGTGCTTTCGGGCACGCCGCTGGAGAACAACCTCGACGAGCTGTACTCGGTGATGCAGTTCCTCGACCCGCGCATCCTGGGCCCGCTCTGGCGTTTCAACTCCGAGTTCTACGACCTGGAGCGCCGGCCGTCCGGCCACTACAAGGTCCTCGGCGCCCGCAACTTGCAAGAGTTGCGCTCTCGTCTGGCGCCGGTGGTGCTGCGGCGCACACGCGACGAAGTGATCCAGGACTTGCCGGACCGGATCGACAACACGTTCTTCGTGGAGATGACGCCGAAACAGCTTGCGCCTTATCTCGACTACCTGAAGACAGTCTCGATGCTGCTCAGGAAGACCATCCGGCGGGCGCTGACGCCGGAAGAGACCAAGCAGCTCTTCATGTGTCTTCAAAAGATGCGAGTACTTTGCGACGGGCTGGCGCTCCACGACAAGAAGCTGAAGCCCGCCGAGGCCTACGAGACGTCGCCGAAGCTGGCGGAGCTGACGAACATCTTGCAAGAGCAGGTGCTGGAGGCCGGCAGGAAGGCGATCCTCTTCTCGAGCTTCGAGGGGATGATCGACCTGGTAGCGGAGCACGTGCTGAAAAAGATGAAGATCGGTTACGAGAAGCTCGCCGGGTCCGTCCCGACCGATCGGCGAGGAGCCCTTCTGGAGCGCTTCCGCGAGGACGAGGCCTGCCGCGTGCTGATTTCGACGGACGCCGGCGGCATCGGCCTGAACCTGCAGGAGGCCAGCCTGGTCGTCAACCTCGACATTCCCTGGAACCCCGCCGTGCTCGAGCAGCGGATCGGCCGGGCCCACCGTCTGGGACAGAAACGGTCCGTTCAGGTAGTCAACCTTATCAGCCGCGGCGTTCTGGAGGAACGGATGCTGGAGGGTCTGGAGAACAAGCGCCAGCTCTTCGCCAGCGTCTTCGACGGCTCCTCGGACCTGGACGAGTTGAAGTTCGACCGTTCGGGGGCCTTCCTGACGCGTCTGAAGGCTATGCTGGAGCCGGAGGCTCCTTTGGGTCAATTGGAGGAGACGGCCCTCGCGCTCCCGGCTCAGGAAACCCCATTGCTGCTGCCCGCGGCGGCCCTGGAGGTTCCCGGCGCCGAGGCGGCACCGCTGCCGGCCGGGCAGCCCTCGCAGCCTCGAACCCAGACCGCGGCGCCCGACGCTGCGCCGGCCGAGCCAGCCGCGCCCGAGCGCGCCCAGATGCTGCGCGCGCTCGCCTCCGGGCTCGCCGACCGGTTGGGCGGGCGGTTGATGCTATTGCGCGAGTGGGTGCGTCCCGGCGAGGACCGGTCCGGATTGCTCGTGGTCGTGCTGGAGGATGCCGCGGGCGCCTCCGCGACGGTCGAGGCCGCTCTGGCGGCGCTCTGGCCCCAGGACGCGGGAGAGCCGCCGCCCGTGCATCTGTTCGACCGCGCTGCCTACGCCGCGCTGGTCGGACTGCTGGGCCCGGCCGTCGAGGAGCCCCGAAAAGAAGTCTGGCGCTCGCCCGCGCTGCCGCGGTTCCTGCAGGCCGTGGAGAACCAGCGCGCTGCACAGGCCCGCAAGGCACTGGACGCCGCCGCCGAACGGCTGCGCCTGGCCCGGCTCCTGGCGGCCAATGGTTTTGCCGCCGACGCCTTCTCGCCGCTGGGCGAGGCGCTCGACCGGGGACTGGAAGGACTCCTGGCGGTCCACTCCGCTGCCGACTCGCCACCCGCCACCGACCTGGCCACGCTCGAACGGTGTCTGGTCCGTCCCGGTCACCTCAAGCCGGAGGCCAGCGCGCGAGTCGCCTGGGTCCGAGGGTTGGGCAAGTCCCCCGATTTCATCGAGCCCGCCCTCGCCGCAGTCGAGGAGCTGCTCCAGACCGCGCGCGCCGGCGTGGACGAGGCCGGCAAAGCGCAGTAACCGGACAGCCTCAGGCCCTCTCGGCCGCCTCCGCGCAGCCTCCGGTCCCGGGCCGGCAGCACCAGTGCGGGAACGGCTCGTGCACGGATCGCCGCAGCGCGATCTTGGCCTCGATGCGCAGTGGTGCCGGGCCAACGGAGTCGAGCGCCCGCTCGAGCTGCGTGGCGTACTCCTCCCAGGCGAACGGCCGGCCGCACGCGCGGCAACCGAGCGTGAGTTTGGAGAAGCGAGAGCGAGGCACCGCGCGATGGGCCGGCTCGGCCAGCCGAGCGCCGAGCGATCGCCGGGCCCGCCGGAAGTCGTGAAGGGCTTCGACGATCTCGGGCCGAAAGGTGAGAGGGAGCGTCTGCTGCGCGGCCGAGGCGTCGGGCTTCGCGCCCAGCGAGACGCTCTGCCCGCAATGCGAGACGAACGGATCGATCACATGGTAGAGCAGCGTGGACTCCGAGCAGCCGCGGCACTGCGCGTCAAAGCAGAGATCGGGTAATGCCCCCAGGGCCTTCAAGGGAACCATGTCTGGAAGCGGAACCTCATGGCTTCGGCCCTTGGATAGCCGCTCGTAGGCC
>JACQFU010000503.1 GCA_016199905.1 Candidatus Wallbacteria bacterium | reverse complement strand
CATCGACTCTCGCCACGTAGGCATCCCCCCCCTGCGAAGTTGGAGATGCGTCTACAGTCACCGAGAATACGTATGTGTTCGTCGCGGACCGAGTTGTCGAGCTTGCCGCGAGGTGCGCTGCGCCGGCGCCCGTGAACGTAAGCGTTGGCGTAGTAGACATGGCTTCGTTGTACGTCGCGGTAACCGACAACGCCCCTGCGTTGACGAAGGCAGGCCCTCGGCTGAACGTGACCGTGAGTAGCGCGGGGGCCCGATTGTCCGCAATGCCTGCCTGGATGGCCGGGCCCGATTGAGCGTTGCCCGAAGGATCGACGCCTGCGTCGACTGTGGCCGTATAGGCGTCGCCGCCCTGCGCGGTTGCCGTCGTGTCGACCGCGACGGAAAAGACGTAGAGGCTCGATGACGGGCGAGTCGTGGAGCTCACCGTGAAGTGGCTGCCGCCGGTTCCGGAGAAGACCAGCGTCGGCGTTGTTCCCATCGGTTCGTTGTAGGCTGCCGTGACCGCCAGGGCTCCAGCGGAGACGAACCCGGGGCCCTTGCTGAACGAGAGCGCCGGCACGCTCGGCGCGACATTGTCGGCGATGCCGGACGCCGTACCCGGTGACGCCTGGAGGTTTCCAGCCACGTCCGTGGCGCCGTCGACGGTGGCCACATAGGCGTCTCCGCTCTGGGCGGTCGGAGTACTGTCTAGCGTCGCGCCCAAGACATAGGTGTTCGTCGAAGCGCGCGCAGTCGAGTCGACGGCAAAATGCCCGGCCGCCGCGCCGCTGAACGAAAGCGTCGGAGTCGTCGCTATCGACTCGCTGTAGACCGCCGTGACGCTCAAAGAGCCGGCCTTGAGCTGCCCCGGTCCCTTGCTGAACGTCAACGACGACTGCACGGGAGCCGAGGTGTCGATGGTGAAGCTGGCGTTGCCGGTCGCCGAGTTGACGTTGCCGGCTTCGTCGAAGGCGTTCGTGATGGTCGCTGTGGCAAGGCCATCGAGGATGGTGCCCAGCGTAGCGGTGTTGGCTTGCGCGACGCTGTACACGAACAACCACACTCTCCGGTCGGCGGTGGCTGTCAACGCGGTAGCGCTGACATCATTGCCCGTTCCCGGTCGATCGATTGCGATTCTCGGCGCCGCAGGCGTGATCGGCTCGGAGAAAGTTGCCGTGACGAACAGCGAGCCCCCATTCACGGCCGCGGAACTCTTGCTGTAGCTGAGCGTGATGGAGGGTGGCGTGGTGTCGATGGTCAGACTGCCGGGATTGGCCGCCTGATTGGCGTTGCCGGCCACGTCGAAGGCGTTCGATATCGCGATCGCCGTCGAACCGTCGAGGATCGTGCCCAACGTGGCGGCGTTTTGGGGCGCCACCGTGCGCGTGAAGGTGAACACCTTCGGATCCGCCGTGGCTGCCAAACTGGTTGCGCCGAGGTCGTCGCCGGTTCCAGGGCGATCCAGCGCGATCGTGGGAGTCGTGGATAGATCTTCATTGAAGGTGGCGGTCACCGTGAGAGGGCCCGCGCTGACGGCGCCGGAAGGTTTGCTGAACGTCAGCGTCGGGATGGCGCCGGTCGTGTCGATTACGAACGATCGGTTGCTTCCCGGCGATACGTTCAGGTTGCCCGCGGAGTCGGCGCCGTCATGTACGGTGACCCGGGAGGTGCCGTCGAAGAAAGTCGTCCCGTTGGCCGCCCGCACCGTGTAAACGAAACTCCAGACACTCGGGTCGGTGGTAGCGGCCATCGGTTGGTTGGTGACGTTCGCCGCAGTCCCCTGCGTGACGATGTCGATCTGAGGCGTCACGGCCAGCGACTCGTTGAATGTGGCCGCGATCGTCAGCAGGCCAGCGCCCTCGGCCGTCTGGTTCCCGGAGTACGTGAGAAACGCCGTCGGCAGTTTGGTGTCTACGGCACCCAACTGCGACGCCGGCGCCGTCTGGGTGATGCCGAGCGAGCTTAGCCCGTTGTCGACGGTCGCGACATAGGGATCGCCGGCCTGAGATGTGCTGCCGGCCACGGTCACGCCGAAGACGTACGTGTCGGTGGCTGCCTGGGTCGTGGATCCGAGCGTGAACCGCGGACCGCCTGCGCCCGAAAACACGAGCGTGGGTTGAGGACTGGCGGCCATGGCCGCGTCGAAGGCCGCCGTCACCGTCAGCGATCCGGCGGTGACGAACGCCGGCCCCTTGCTGAAGGTGAGAGAGCTGACCAGCACGCCTCCGGCGGCGAGCGCCGAGGCCGACGATGCGGCGGCGATCAGCGCCGCCAGGAACAATCGGGCACTCCGCTCGGTGCGACTCCCCACATACGATCCTCTCATCAGTTCCCGCTCCTAAATAGCCGCATGAAACCGCGGACGACCGCAGTCCGACGATCATGCCATGACGCCATTGCATCGCCGGAAGAGCTTTGGCAAGCAGTGGACGAAAAGAGTTTGGTTTTCTCGGTCACTGGCTCCCGGCGCGAGAGAAGGCGTCGCAGACGTCCCGCGAGTCACTCGCGGTCGCAAAGCCTGCCGTCGATGGACGACCAGGCGAGAGGCGCCCCGCCCCTGCCTACTTCGCCTTCTCGAACTTCAAGCAGACTGAATTGATGCAATAGCGCAATCCAGTCGGAGCCGGCCCGTCGGGAAAGACGTGGCCGATGTGGCCGCTGCAGCGCCGGCAAAGCACCTCGGTGCGGGTCGTGAACCAGCCCTTGTCTTCCTTGGTCGCGACCGAGTCCTGCAGCGCGGGGGCCGTGAAGCTGGGCCAGCCCGTGCCGGAGTCGAACTTGGTGTCCGAGACGAACAGTTCCAGACCGCAGCCTGCGCAGGTGTAGGTGCCCTTCTCGTGGTTGTTCCAGTACTCGCCGGTGAAGGCGCGCTCCGTCCCCTTCTTGCGGAGAACCTGATACTGGTCCGGGGTGAGGGCCTTCTTCCACTCGTCGTCGGACTTTTCGACATGGTCGGACATGGTCGGTTTTCCCTTCCCAGCCTCGGTCGTCGGGGCCGGCGTCCCGGCCTGGAGCTGCGCCACCACGAGCAGCCCGGCCAGGGCGAGTGTCTTGCGAAGTTCCACGGGTCTCTCCTCGTCGGTCGTTCTACTGGATACTCCCTTTGCCGGCCCGGCCGCCATCCTCTATTGGTACTCGTCCCACGCCCGGACCCGCAAGTCCTCGAGCTTGTAACGCTCCAGAGCCTGCGCGAAGAGAGCGGCGGTCTCGGCATTCACCAGCAGGCCGACACCGCGATCGACGGCCTGGCGGCGGATCAGGTAATCGTTGGTCAACTCCTCGGGCTCGATGGACTTGGGGATGTTGAGCACCAGGTCGACGGCGCCGGAGTTGATCAGGTCCAGCGCCGTGGACGGGGCGCTGTCGAGAGGCCAGTGGACGGCTTGGGTCGGAATGCCGTTTGCGGCCAGGAACGTGGCCGTCCCGGACGTGGCGTAGAGCTTCAGGCCCAGCCCCGCGAAGCGGCGCGCGGCAGCCAGCAGCTTCGTCTTCTCCTCCAGCGTGCCGGTCGACAGGAGCACTCCCTTCCGCGGAATGGTGTAGCCGACCGAGAGCAACGATTTGAGGAAGGCCTCGAGCAGGTCGTCGCCGAAGCAGGCGACCTCGCCGGTGGAGGCCATCTCCATTCCGAGGACCGGGTCGGCCCCGGCGATGCGGGCGAAGGAGAACTGCGGCGCCTTCACGGCGACGTAGTCCAGCTCGAACATCGAGCGGCTCAGGTCCTCGGTCGGTTCGTTCATCATCGGGCGCGTGGCCAGGTCGACGAAGTTGGTGCGGAAGACCTTGGAGGCGAAGGGGAAGCTGCGGGAGGCGCGCAAGTTGCACTCGATGACGCGCAGGCGGTTCTCGCGGGCCAGGAACTGGACGTTGAAGGGGCCCGTGATCCGCAAGCTGGCGGCGATCTGGCGGACGATGCGTTTGATGCGCCGCACGGTCTCGACGAAGACCTGCTGCGCCGGAAGCGCGATCACCGAGTCGCCGGAGTGCACGCCCGCGAACTCCACGTGCTCCGCCAGCGAGAAGACCAGCACCTGGCCGTCGCGCGCCACGGCGTCGACCTCGACCTCCTTGGCGCCGCTGACGAACTCGCTCACGACCACGGGGTGCTCCGGGCTCACGCGCGCGGCGCGGGCCAGAAAGGCGCGGAGATCCTCGTCGCGGTAGGCGGCGTTCATGGCCGCGCCCGAAAGGACGTAGCTCGGGCGCACCAGCACCGGGTAGCCGACTTCGGCGGCGAAGGCCACCGCCTCTTCCTCGCTGGCCGCTTCGCGCCACCTGGGCTGGTCGACGCCCAGCCGGTCCAGGAGCGCCGAGAACTTGTGCCGGTCCTCCGCCTCGTCGATCGCCTCGGGCGGCGTGCCCAGGATGCGCAGCCCGGCGCGGGCCAGGGGCAGGGCCAGGTTGTTCGGCGTCTGCCCACCCATCGACACGACCACGCCCAGAGGCGACTCCAGCTCGCAGATGTCGAGCAGCCTCTCCACCGAAAGCTCCTCGAAGTAGAGCCGGTCGGCGACGTCGTAGTCGGTGCTGACGGTCTCCGGGTTGTGGTTGACGATGGCGGTCCGGTATCCGAGCCGGCGGAGCGATTGGATGCAATTGACGCAGCACCAGTCGAACTCGACGCTCGACCCGATGCGGTAGGCGCCGCTGCCCAGGACCACGACGGTCTGATCGCGGCCGCCTGGCCTCTCGGCCGCCGGCGCCGGCAGGTCGTGGCGGTCGCCGTGGTAGGTCAGATAGAGGTAGTTGGTGCGTGCCGGGAACTCGCCGGCGGTCGTGTCGATCTGCTTGACGACGGGGACGACGCCGGCGGACCGGCGGTGGGCGCGCACCTGCTCCTCGGTCCGCGCCGGGCGCACGGCGCGGGCGATGGCGCGGTCCGAGAACCCGGCCCTCTTGGCCTCGCGCAGCAGTTCCACGGGCAGGCGCTCCAGGGCGTGGTCGCCGAGGAGTCGATCGATGCGGACGATATTCTGAATCCGATGGAGGAACCAGGGGTCGATGCCTGTCGATGCCTGGATACGTTACACCGTCCATCCGGCCGCCATCGCGGCCGCCAGCACCAGCAGCCGCCGGTCGGTCGGCCGTAGAAGCTCCTCGTCGAGATCGAGCGCGGGGACGTCTGCGCCGGTCAGCCCCTCCAGCTCCGGAGAAACCATCCGAACGGCCTTCTGCAGCGCCTCCTCGAAGCTCCTGCCGATGCCCATCACCTCGCCGACGGACTTCATCGCGGTCCCGATCTGCCGCTCGGCCCGGCGGAACTTGCCCAGGTCCCAGCGAGGCACCTTCACGACCACGTAGTCCAGCGCCGGCTCGAAGCAGGCCGTCGTCGCGCCCGTGACCGGGTTGCGCACCTCGGGCAGGAGCTTCCCCACGGCGAGCTTGGCCGCGACGAACGCCAGCGGATAGCCCGTCGCCTTCGAAGCCAGCGCCGAGCTGCGCGACAGCCGTGCGTTCACCTCGATCGCCACGTACTCCCCGCTCCTGGGATCGACGGCAAACTGGATGTTGCACTCGCCGACCACGCCCAGGTTGCGGATGGTCCGCACGGCCGAGCGCCGCAGCTCGTGGTACTCGTCGTTGGAGAGCGTTTGGCTGGGCGCGACGACCACGGACTCGCCCGTGTGGATGCCGAGCGGATCGAGGTTCTCCATGTTGCAGACCGTGATGCAGTTGTCCGCCCGGTCGCGCAGGACCTCGTACTCGATCTCCTTCCAGCCCGACAGCGCCCGCTCCACGAGCAACTGGTCGCTCACGGCGAGGGCTGCTCGGGCAGCCTCCTGGAGCGCGACGGGGTCGGCGGCCACTGCGCTGCCGAGCCCGCCCAGCGTGTAGGCCGCGCGCACCAACACCGGATACCCCAGTTGCCGCGCGGCTTCCAGCGCCTCCGAGCTCGAGCGCGCCGCCACGCTCGGCGGCATCGGCACCCCGATCTCGGCCAGCCGCCGTGCGAAGAGCTCCCGGTCCTCCGTCGTCACGATCGTCTCTATCGGTGTCCCCAGGACCCGGCATCCGTGACGCTCCAGAGTCCCTTCGCGGTGCAACGCCAGGCCGCAGTTGAGCGCCGTCTGCCCTCCGAAGCCGAGCAAGATGCCGTCGGGCTTCTCCCGCGCGATCACCTCGCCGACGAAGTGCGCCGTCAGAGGCAAGAAGTAGACGCGGTCCGCGAGCCCTTCGGAGGTCTGGATCGTCGCGATGTTCGGGTTCACCAGGACGACCTGGATACCCTCT
>JACQFU010000511.1 GCA_016199905.1 Candidatus Wallbacteria bacterium | reverse complement strand
GGGCAAGACCTACGAGTTCCGGCTGCCGGGCCCGCGACTGTTCCATCGGCCGCCGGTGCGGGTGTTCCTGGTGGAGGAGATCGACGGGAAGTGGCGATTCGCGGGCCACGCGTTGGTGGTGCGTCAGACGATCGACTCCGAGACTGAAACAACTTACGGGGTCTTTCGAGTCCTGAAGCTCTACGAAGAGTCGTACTCCCGGCTGGCGACGCTCCACGAGTCGCCGCCGGGGAAGAGTTACTACTGAGCAGGGCGTAGGGCTGCGCGCCCGGGTTCACCCTTCCGGGTTGGCGAGGATCTGTAGCAGCCGCTCGGCCAGCGCGGCGGGGAGGCGGTCGCACCAGGTCTCGTCGATCAGGCCGACACCCAGCATGTCGCGGATGTGCGTCCGGTCCTTGTCGCGGAAGGACGTCAACTTCATCCGTACGAGGGCCTCGAGGGTGAGGATGCGGCGAGGGGTCACGCCGGCCGGGTCTTCCGAGTAGGGGATGGCTGCTTCGCTTTCGTCGACGTCCGGTGCCGGAGCCGCGTATTCGGGCCGCACTTTTTCGCCGGCAAAGATGATGTGTACCGCGTCCCGCGCGCGGCCGGAGTCGCCGTCGAGGAACATGTCGATTCCCGCGGCGTGGCGGTAGCGGAACCCGGCCTCGCTCAGGGCCGCCTTGGCTTTCTCGAAGTCGCTGCGGCGCAGAAGCAGATCGACATCGGCCGTGTTACGCACACACGAGGCGTCGACCCGCGCGACCCACGCGGCCACTGCGTTGCCGCCGATCACCGCATACGCTACCCCTGCCGCGTCGAGGGCTGCCGTCGCGCGCAGCAGCCGCTCCTTCACCGCGGCCACGGCGCTCTCCAATCGATCCCAAGAGAACTCCACGAGGACGGGTTGGGGCATATCTGGATTGTACCTCGGACTGACTTCGCCACTGGCTGCTCCTTCGCTCGAGCGCTCCGGTTTGGAGCGAAGGCTCAAAAGATGCCTCGGGGGCGGCTGAAATGGCGCTGAAAGCGGCTGAAACAGTCGGACTGGCCGGCGGCGGCCGCGCCTCTGTGCTACCGTCCGGTGAATCGGAATGTCGAGAGCCCCATGGATAGGCACTCTTCCCGCAGTGCCACGCGTGCTGTCCATCGTGGCGACCGCGGGGCTGTTGCTGGAGCCGCGGTGGCTGGGCGTCCCTTACCTGTCGAGTGCTCCGGCCTTGGCGTTTTCAGCCTGGGCGGTGCTCTATATCGGCGTCCTCGCCAGCCGGACGTGGCGCGTCTACGCCGACTTTTGGGCCCCGCTGGCGCAGCGAACGATCGATCGGCTGGCAACCGGCGAGGCGGTCCGGGTGGAGGGTGTTGTCCGATGCGGTCCTGGAGTTGCGCTGGTAGCGCCGGTTACTCGTGCCCTGGCGGTTCACTACGAGTTCGAGGAGGACGTGGTGCTCATCGAGAGCGAGGCCTCGAAGCGCAGGAACCCGAAGGCAAGCCTACCCGTCTTCACGCTCGCGGACGACACGGGTCAGATCGAGGTAGCCACGCCGGGGGCGCTCTTTGTGGCGCGCCTGCAGCAGGCCGCCGTCCGTTCGCGGACCCTCTACATTGTTGGGACTCTAATAGGTAGCCGCGATCCGAGGAATGCCCTCGAGGCGATCTTGGTAGGCGACAAGGTCCGAGTGGTCGCGCAGGTAGGGTCTCGCTCCGGCCGCAAGATACTCGAGTCGTCGGGGCGGGGCGTGACGCGCATGATCATAACCAACCTCACCGACACCGAGTTTCGAAGCCGGCACTTGTTCAACGGGCTGGCGCTGACGTTGGCACTGCCGCTGGTCGCGTTGATCGGGGGAATGCTCGTGTGGGGGAAGTGACGCGTTCGCGAGGGGAAGCGTGGCGGGGGTGGGGGGCGAGGACGTTTCGAAACGTACCTGGAGGGTCTCAGTCCGGGATTTGCGATCCAGCCGGGCATCGCCCATCCAGCGATGCTTCAACGCGGGCAAGGAACTCATCGAATCGGGCGACGTCGAAGGGTTTCTCCAGGAACGGGCGGCCCGTACGCTCCAGCTTCTGTCGATCGGGGGGATTCATGGCATTGCCCGAGATGAAGGCCACCCTGGCTGCCAACGGATTCCTGCAAGCGACTAGGGACTCAAAGAAGTCGATGCCACTCATTCCGGGCATCTTCAAGTCGGAAAAGATCAGATCGAACTCGTGTTGACCGACGAGGAAAAGCGCGGCCTCGGCCGATGTCGTTATCTCGCAACTATGCCCTCGGCGCCGCAGTAGCCGGGCAATGAACTCACCGAGATCGGGCTCGTCGTCGATCACCAGAACGCGCATGTTCGGCCCCCTCTCGGCCGCGCATGGGTCCTTACCGGCGGAGCGTGGAGAGTCGGTTTCCCACGCGGCGTTGGTTCGGCGATGCCCGGCATGTTAGACTGGAAAAGCGAGAGCACCGGCCGCTCGTTTCGAGGCGCTGCGGCCGGCACCCTCTGTGCGGACCCCCCACAGGCAACGGCGAAGCTGCTGCGCAAGGCCCGTACCTCGTACAGGCATACAGAAGGTCGAAGGCATTGCCCACGTTCTCCTTCCGTAAAGCTTACGCCGCAAACTTTACGGATGTCAACAACTAATCACGATCATCGTCAGGCGGCCAGGATTCGGGCGCTCAGGGAGGGTTTCAGGAGTCTCTCCGACGTGGGCAGGAAGTTGGGGATCACCCGCTCGCGTCTGGACGACATCCTGACGGGTCGGGGGCCATGCGACGAGGAGACGGCGCAGGCCCTGGCTCGAGCGCTGTCGTGGCCAGAGCTCTGCGAGATGCTCCTGCCGCAACCAGCCGGTCACGGCCGGTCAAGGAAACCCGGGAAATCCACGATGCAAGCTCAACCCATTGTCCGCGAGACCGCCGGCAGCCGGTACGGCGAGGAGCCCCCGAGATTCGTCGTCGAGTACCCAGCAGATCTCCCGAACGGCGTTCCTTTGTGGGCCGTGGTCGTCATCGAGCAGGCGCGTGGCCTGGGAAAACGCCCTACGCCGGAGGACCCCGGAAGCCCGGAGTCGTGGGCCCTCGCCGCCGCCGCACTGGTCCGCGATATCGCTGTGGAACTCCAGAAAGACTTCGAGGACAAACGCTCCAGGCGCTGACGGCTCGAGCGCGGCAGCTCCGGAGATCTGCGGCCTACGACCTGAGGAGCTCCAACGCGATCGGCGGTTCCACAACTGCAGCCGAAAGACCGCGGGAGTTTCGTTCGCGGTCGAAAACGAGCAGCACCTCGCCAAGCAAGGGCCAAAATGACTTCAAAAAGTCAACATTTATGGTTGACATTGTGCGACCCTCCCCGTATGATTCGGTCGGTAGGGTATGGAGACGCGATTGAGACCGACCGAAGGCCCGCAGGCCACTCTTGGAGGCTTTATCCCTGCCGTCGTCCCGCAGGAGACACGGGACACCGAGGGGGACGAGCCTCCAGAACGTCTGGCGGAGCGGTGTTCGCGATGCGAGCACCCTCCATCCGCCAGGGGGAGCCTTTCGGGAAATCGGAGCCGTACCCAGCGGCGTACCGTCCCCAAAAGCGCTCCCCGCTATAGACAGAGTCCGGTCAGCCACCGGCTCCTCTGGCTGCATGCACGACTCTCCCGGTTCACCCCCGTCGTCCCGGTTTCCCGACATAGCCTGTCTCCGGCCGCGCCCGAGCGCGTAACTTCCCGAGCATCCCTTCGCCATCAGCGCGGAGGTCGAATGCCGGGTTCAATCACTCCCTGATTCCAAGCGAGGTCCGACTCGATCATGCCTGGACTCCAGGTTCTCGTTTTGTACAACTTGCCAACCCGCAAGCAGATCAAGGGTAAGCCGCAGGACTCGATCTCCGAGGCCGGCGTGCTCCACGCCGTCGACGCCGTCACGGCCGCTCTTGCCGAGCTGGGGGCGGAGACCGACACCTTCGGAGTCGGCCTGCACACACGAACATTGCTGGCGCGCCTGTCCCGGCGCCGCCCGTCGATCGTCTTCAACCTATGTGAGGGACTTGGAGGTGAAGCCTCTTTCGAGTACTTGATCCCGGGCTTGCTGGAAGCCGAGGGCATCCCCTATACCGGCTCTCCGCCTGCGGCCCTGATCACCTGCCTGGACAAGGTCCGCACGAAGCAGATCCTTTCTCACCACAGCATCCCGACGCCTCCGTTTCGCGTCTTCGAGCCCGGCGCGCCGATCGCCAGCGACGGCACGCTCGCGTTCCCGCTGATCGTCAAACCGGCGCACGAAGACGCCAGCCTCGGCATCGACGCGGCTTCCGTGGTGAAGGATTCCCAGTCGCTGCGCGAGCGGATCGCTTTCGTTCACGACCTCTACCGGCAGGCAGCGCTTGTGGAGCACTACGTCGAGGGACGCGAGTTCAACGTCAGCGTCCTTGCCAACACCCCGCCGCGCTCTCTGCCGCTGGCCGAGATCGACTTCGGCGGACTCCCGGCGGAGCACCCCCGCATCTGCAGCTACGAAGCCAAGTGGATCGAGGATTCTCCGATCTACACGGGCACCCCGTCCGTCTGCCCCGCACCCGGCGTCGAGCCCACGCTCGGCAGGGAGATCGCCAACATCGCGCGCAGGGCCTACGGAATCATGGGCTGTCGAGACTACGGACGCGTCGATCTTCGAGTCGGCGCGTCGGGCATCCCCTATGTCCTGGAAGTCAACCCGAACCCGGACCTGTCACCCGACGCCGGGCTCACCAAGGCGGCGACGGCCGATGGCCTCGGTTACCGGGGCCTCGTGCAGTCGATTCTCGAATCGGCGCTAGAGCGGAACCGGACCGTCGAGACTCGCCGCCAGTCACTCCCCGAAACCTCCAAACACTGACCACCTCAGGAAGGAGCGTGGCGCACAAGCCATGGCCGAAGAATGGAAAGAACTGCTCCGTAAGAGCGTCGACTCTCCGGAACAGCTCAAGCAGCTCTCCCCGAACATCCCGGCGGACATCGACAAGGTCACGAAGGCCTACCCCGCCCGGATCAACCCGTACTACCTCTCCCTGATCAAGCAGGAGGGCGACGCCATCTGGAAGATGTCGGTGCCCGAGATGATCGAAATCGAGGACAACTCGGGACTGGACGACCCGCTGTCGGAGGAAGCCAACAGCCCTGTCCCGGGCCTCACCCACCGCTACCCGGATCGCGTGCTGTTCTACGTGACGAGCGTCTGCGCTATGTACTGCCGGTTCTGCACGCGCAAGCGCAAGGTCGGCCACGAGCCGGTGAAGCGCAAAGAGATCGAGGCCGGCATTCAGTACATCCGGGCCCACCCCGAAATCCGCGACATCGTCATCAGCGGCGGCGATCCGCTGATGCTGACGGACCAGCCGCTGGAGTGGATCTTGAAGTCGCTGCGGGAGATCCCGCACATCGAGATCCTCCGCATCGGCACCCGCATGCCCGTGGTGCTGCCTCAGCGCGTGACCGAGAACCTCTGCAACATCCTCAAGAAGTACCACCCCCTGTTCGTCAACACGCACTTCAACCACCCGGCCGAGATCACCGCGGAGTCGCGGAAGGCCTGCGAGATGCTCGTCAACGCCGGCATCCCCGTCGGCAATCAGGCCGTGCTGCTGAAGGGCGTCAACGACAGCCCGAAGGTGCTCAAGGACCTGTTCCAGAAGCTACTGACGATGCGGGTTCGACCGTACTACCTGTACCAGGCGGACATCGTCAACGGCGCCAACCACTTCCGCACCACGGTGGAGAAGGGCATCGAGGTCATCGGGGCGCTGCGCGGCCACACCTCCGGCCTGGCGGTGCCGCAGTACGTCATCGACGCCCCCGGCGGCGGCGGCAAGATCCCGATCCTGCCGGAGTACGTCGTGAAGCGTACCCGGGACGAAGTGGTCCTGCGCAACTACGCGGGCAAGGAATACAAGTACCCGAATGCGGACCCGAATCATCC
>JACQFU010000510.1 GCA_016199905.1 Candidatus Wallbacteria bacterium | reverse complement strand
GGCCAAGGTGGACGGCATCCTGGAGCGACTCGACATGCTGACGACTTGGCTGATGCGGCACGTGCAGGCAGCGGAGGCCAAGTTCCTCGATCACGAGGGCCGCATCGTCGCAATCGAGCAGCGCTTCGGGCCGTTGCCTCAGCCGGCTCTTTGAGCGGCAAGGTTCCGCGCGATTCGGTGGCTCGAAATGTCTCGGGCGACTCCTGCTATCCTGCCCTCGATGGACCTGGCTCAGCGAGTACTCTCGAGGCGAGCCGAGATACTTGCTCTCGCCCAGGCGCGCGGCGCGCGGAACCTGCGACTCGTCGGCTCGCTGGCGCGAGGGGATTGCACAGAGAGAAGCGACGTCGATCTGCTGGTTGAGCTGGAGCCCGGGACCAGCCTGCTGGACATCGGCGCTCTGATAGTCGAGCTTCGCGCCCTCCTCGGATGCCCCGTGGAGATCCTCACCGTGCCCGGTTTGCGTGCCGGTACCGAGGAGCGCTTGCTTGCGGAGGCTGTTTCCCTGTGAAGGGCGACGCCCCTCACATGAGGGATCTCGACGAGGCGCTGATCCGGATTCGCCGGCACGCTTCGGCTGCCGTGAAAGCACTGTCTACCGATGAGCTTCTTTTGGGCTGGATGGCTCGCCAGTTCCAGCTGGCTGCCGAGTCGGCTTGCGCGCTGTCCCCCGAACTGAAAGCGCGTCATCCCGACTTCCCTTGGCCTGCGCTCGAGGGTGTCCGTCTCTTCCTATCTCAGGACCCGTTCGCGGTCGACCCGGCGCCCATCCTCGCCAGTCTCGGCAAGGATCTCCCGCGGCTGGAGACGCTGGCCCGCGAACTGCGCGGCGATTGAAGGCGCAGCCCCGAGCCCTGGGGCGGCGCCTCACTGCTCGCCCGCGCTGAAGTAGCGACCTTGCGGGTGGTGGAACACCAGCGCGCTGACGGACGCCTCCGGGTCCATCATGTGACCCTCGGTCAAGTTCACGCCGATCTCCTCGGGGCGCAGCAGGTGGAACAGCTTCTCTTGGTCCTCCAGGCGCGGGCACGCCGGGTAGCCGAAGCTTACCCGAACGCCGCGGTACTTGCTCTGGAAGCGCTCCGTCATCGTCATGGCGTCAGGGTCGGCAAACCCCCACTTCTCGCGCAGTTGCATGTGCAGCAACTCCGCAAAACCCTCCGCGCTCTCGATGGCCAGCGCCTGCAGAGCGTGGCAGAGAAGGTACTGGCCCTCGGCCTTCAGGCGCTCGACATGCGGGCGAACGCCCACGCCGGCGGTCGTCACGAACATCGCGACGTGATCCCGCCGGCTCGATCCGGCGGGCGTCGTGAAGTCCGCGAGACAGAGCCTTTCGCCCCCCGGCTGTCTCGGGAATCGAAATCGCTGCAGCTCCGTACGACCCGCCGGATCGAAGAGCACCAGTTCGTCACCCTCGGAGGCGGCCGGGAAGAACTGCCAAACTGCGCGTGCTCGCATCCAGCCCTCGCGGCTGCACGACTTGAGCAATCCAGCGATCAGTTCCTTCAGTTCGAGGGCCTTGGAGTCCCCGGCTTCCAGCAGTTTCGAGAAGGGGCCCCTGAGGCCCAAGTGCTTCCCGTAGAGCATCTGGGGATTGACGAAAGCGAAGATCTCCCGGATCGAGAAGTCGCGCACGACGTGGCGTTCCAGGTCCGGTGGCGCCGGAAGGTCGACGTCTCGCGAGATGTTGGAAGTCGCGCGGACAGGCGCCGGCGCGGTTGCCCGCGTCGCTGTCGACTCGGTGGCTGCGGCCACCTCTGCCTGCATGGTCTGCTGCTCGAGCTTCACCCGCGCCACCAGCGCCGGCCGCCGCTCGGGAGCGGCCAACTGGTTCATCAAGTCGAGACCCTCCATCGCGTCGCGCGCGTAGAAAACCGGAGGAGCCCCGTACTGCGGCGCGATCCGCGTGTAGGTGAATTTTCGCGACAACGCCGCGCCGCCCACCAGCACCGGGCAGTCGACCCCGTCGGCCCTCAAGTCGGAGGCGGTCGCCACCATCTGGATAGCGCTTTTGACCAGCAACCCCGAGAGCCCGATGGCGTCCGGTTTATGCTCCCGGTAGGCCTGGACAATCGCCTCGCTCGGCACCTTGATGCCGAGGTTGACGACCTGGAATCCGTTGTTGGACAGGATGATTTCGACCAGGTTCTTCCCGATGTCGTGAACGTCGCCTTTCACGGTGGCCAGGACGATCTTCGCCTTCGTGGTGATGGCCTCCTTCTTCATGAATTGCTCGAGGTGGCTCACGCTCGCTTTCATCGCCTCGGCGCTCTGGAGCACTTCGCTCACGATCAGCTCGTTGGCGGCGAAGAGCCGGCCCACTTCGTCCATGCCCTTCATCAAAGGGCCGTCGATGACGGCCAGCGGCTCGTACTTCTCGAGGGCCCGATCGAGATCGGCGATCATGCCTTCGCGCGTTCCCTCGACGATCCGGCGAGCGATCCGTTCTTCCAGCGTGAGGCCTGCGAACTCGTCGCTCGTGTTGGTCTTTTTCTTCTTCTCGCGGAAGACCTCGGCGAAGCGAGGGACGGCGTCCTCGCGGCGGTTGAACAGCAGATCCTCTGCGGCGAGGCGCTCGTGCTCCGGGATGCTGGCGTAGCGCTCCAGCTTCTCCGAGTTGACGATGGCGAAGTCGAGCCCGGCCTTCGTGCAGTGGTATAGGAACACGCTGTTGAGGACTTCACGGCCGGCGTCAGGCAGCCCGAAGCTGACGTTGCTGATTCCAAGGATGGTGTGGGCGTCCGGGAACTCCTGCTTGATGCGGCGCACGCCCTCGATGGTGTGAATCGCGCTTCCGACGTAATTGGCGTCGCCCGTGCCGCACGGGAAGACGAGCGGATCGAACAGGATGTCCTCGGCCGGGAACTCGTACTTCTCCGTGAGCAGCGTGTAGCTGCGCCGCGCGACCTCGAGCTTGCGGTCCCGCGTCACGGCCATGCCGTTTTCCGGGTCCTCGTCGATCGTGCCCACCACGAGGGCCGCGCCGTAGCGGCGGGCCAGCGGCAGGACGGACTGGAACCGCGCTTCGCCGTCCTCGAGGTTGATCGAGTTCAGGATGGACTTGCCCTGGCTCCACTTCAAGCCGAGCTCGAGCACCTTCGCGTCCGTCGAGTCGATCATCAGCGGGACCTTGACCATCTTCGTCGCCCGCTCGAGGAAGGCATTGGCGTCGGCCGCCTCGTCGCGGTCCGGGTCCTGCAGGCAGACGTCGATGACCTGCGCGGCGTTCTTGACCTGCGCCCGCGCGATCTCCGCGGCCGCCTCGAACTGCCCCTCGGCGACGAGACGCTTGAACTTGCGGCTGCCGAGCACGTTCGTCCGCTCGCCCACGAGGACGGGCCGGTTGTCGACCTCGACCTCGAAGG
>JACQFU010000482.1 GCA_016199905.1 Candidatus Wallbacteria bacterium | reverse complement strand
CGAGCTCGCAAGCGGGAGCCTCCGCCAGCCGCACGTCCTTTTCGCTGAAGAGGTAGGCCAGGTTGTTGCGCGCGAACGCGTTGTCCGGCTCCAGCCGCAACGTTTCGCGGAATTCCCTCGACGCGTTGTCCACGTCGCTCTGGTCGTAGTAGACGGTCGCCAGGTGGAAGTGCGTGTCGGCGACGTCCTTGTTCAGCGACAGCGACTGCTTCAGAGTCTCGATCGCCTTGTCGAGCTGCCCGTTCTTGTAGAAGCCCCAGCCCAGCGTATCGAGCAACAGCGGGTCGTTGGGGTGAAGCTGGTTGGCGATCTGCGCCTCTCGCAGGGCGTCCTTGAGGTTCACGCCGTACTGCGAGTACAGGAAGCTCAGGTTGTTGTGGGCGGAAGCGTTGGACGGGTCGAGCGCGATGATGCGCTTGTAGACCAGCTCTTCGAACCAGAACGGCTCCTGGGCCTGCTTCTTTTGCAGCCCTTCGTGGATCTCCACGTAGACGGCCGTCACCTCCGCGAACAGCTCCTTGTTGCGGCGCTGCTGCAGGAGGCACTTCTCGAACTCCGTGGCGACCTGCTTGAGGAAGTTCGAAACGTCGCGGCGATCCAGGAAATCGCGGAAGAGCTGGCCGATGACGAAGTGGATCTGCGCGTCCTTGAGTGCCAGGGCGCTCGCGCTGTTCAAGTACTCCTCGACGCTCTTGTCGAGGGCGGTTTTGTAGCCGCGGCGGCCCGCGAGGTCCTTCTGCAGGGCAAGCAGCAGCGGGCCCCACGGCTGCTTGGAGAAGCCGTTCACGTACGTGTCGAGGTCCTTCTCGAGCGCAGCGGCGGCCTTCTGAAGCTCCTGCTGCGAGGGCGGCGGCGCCTTCGAAAGCAATCGCATCCGCAGGTATAACAGGCAGAAGTCGATCGCCTCGGGCGTCAATTCCTTGTCGCTGCGCCAGCTCTCCAGCCAGCGGGTGAACTTGCCGACCCGGGCGTGGAGGGTCTTGGCCTGTCCGGCCGCGTCCGGCGCTTCCATCTCCTGCTCGAGCAGGCTGGACATCGCCTCGACCAGAACGCCGGGCGAGTCCTTGTGCTCCAGGAGCGACTTCTTGAAGAAATGCTCGACGAGTTGGTCCCGATCGAGCGGCCCCGGCTTGGAGATGCGCTCGCCGAAGAGCTTGCTCGAAGGCTTCAGCGAGTCGACCATCGGCTGCACTTCGGCCGTGTCGCGATCGCCCGAGTCGGCCGGGCGCGCCTCCGACGTGGAGGACGACGTGGGCCCCGTCGCCGGCTGCGAAGGCCGCGGTTTCGCCGGCGCCGTGACCGTGGGCGTGGCGCCTCTGGAGACCGGTCCGGGTTTCGGCTGCGGCTTCGTGGACGGCTGCGCCCCGAGAGCAGGGTCCGCCAGGAACGCCCCGAACGCCAAAACGACGATGAGGAAGATGCGGATCAGCAAGGAGATTCTCCTAGAGGAAATGCCCCGGCCCGCCAGCCGCGTGCCGGTTGGCACCGTGCAGCCAGCGAGGGCATGGAATACTAGCACCGGCCCGAGAACCGGGTCAATCTTCGATGGCGGCGCGGGGGAGGGAACCGGATGCGGGGAGCCGGATTCCATGCCCGAGGTTGCGGCGGGTCGACCGCGAGGCCGCCATTTGGAGTCATCGGAGGCTTTCAGGTGTTGGAGGTCGCGGCTGCGACCTGCCGCGCGATTCGGATGGCCAGCGCGCTCACGGCGCCGGCGTCGAGGGCCGTCAGGCAGGCGAGATCGCCGCGGGCGCAGCTGTTCTTTTCGCAGGGCGTGCAGTCGAGGGTCGTGCGGAGGATGTGGATGTTGGGGCCCATGGGGCGAGTGATCGCCTCGTTGCCGGCGCCGAACAGCACAAGCGTGGGGGTCGCCGTGAGCGAGGCGACGTGTGCGGCACCCGAGTCGTTGGAGACCAGAACGTCGCAGCGGTCCAGCAACGCCGGCAAAAGCGCCAGGGGAGCGGCGCCGGCCAGGTCGATTGCGCAGGCGCCGGCGCGGGCGGCGGCGGCGGCGGCCAGCGGCCGGTCGGCCGGTCCGCCCAGCACGAGGACGCGGGCCCCGAGCGCGGCGGCCAGAGCGCGCGCCGTGTCGCCGAAACGCTCCGCGGGCCAGCGCCGCGAAACCCCGACGGCCCCGGGAGCGATGGCGGCCAGCCGCGTGTCCGGCGCCACGCCCGCGCGGGCCAGCACTGCCTCGGCCTCGAACCGCTCGGCATCGCTCGTCACGCGGCGGGACGTCGAATCGGCCGGGACGGGCAACCCCAGGCGGGACAGCAGATCGAGATAGACCTGGACGCGGTGCAGGCTGCGCGCGCGAGCGTCCCACGGCAGCCGGTGGGTGAGCAACAGACCACGCGCATCTTTCGAGTAGCCGACTCGCACGGGGATGCGCGCCAGGAACGGAAGCAGGGCCGAAGAGAGCGAGTTCGGCAGGAGGAAGGCGGCCCCGAAGCAGCGCTCGCGCAGCCGCCGGGCGGCGGCCAGGCGTCCCAGGGTCGCGGCGCCCAGGCCGCGGTCGTCGTGGACCAGGACCTCGACTGCAGGGTCCAGGCGCGCGATGTCGGCTGCGTGAGGCCGGGCCACGACCGTCACGGGACAACCCGGAAAGGCGTGACGCAGCGCGTCATAGAAGGGCAGCGCCATCACGGCGTCGCCGACCCAGTTGGGGCTGCGCACCAGCAGCGGCGTGCCGGGCGCCAGATGCAGCGCCGCAAGACCGTCGGTCCCGCTCACCCGCGCGCTCCCCGCAACCTGTCCCAGCGCTTCGCGTACTTGAGGAAGTGGTAGTACGCGGTCCCCACCGCGAGCACCAACCCCTCCACGCCGTCCAGGAAACCGCGCTTCAGCACGTACATCTTCACGAAGGCCCAGAGCGGGCTCGCCGCCAGGCGGGCGAACCCCACCCGCGCGTCGCCGCCCGCACCCGCGGCGAAGAGATCGGAGTAACGGTTCATCTTCTCCACGTAGTGCGAAAGGTCGCGGTACGTGTCGTGGTGATACGGCTCGCGAAGCCGCCCGATCTGCACGCCAGGATCGAATTGGAGCCGCTCGTGCACGGGCCGGTCGTCGTAACGCGCCACGCCGCGCCGGAACAACCGCGGCGTCCAGTCGCCCGACCAGCAGTGCGTCATGAACCGCCCCAGGAACTTCGTCCGGCGCAACAGCTCGTAGGCGTCGGCCCGGGGAGAAGCCAGCTCAAGCTCGATCTCGGCGGCCAGCGCCGACGGCACCCACTCGTCGGCGTCGAGCACCAGCACCCAGGCGCCCGTGGCCAGGCCGATGGCGTGGTTCTTCTGCGGACCGAATCCGAGCCAGTCCTGGTGGACGACGCGAGGGGTGTGCTGCCGCGCCAGCTCCAAGGTGCGGTCCTTGGAGCCGGAGTCGACGACCACGATCTCGCCGACGAAACCGAGAGAGCCGAGACAGCGCGCGATGTTGCGCTCCTCGTCGCAGGCAATCACGACAGCCGACAGGCCGAACACCACGGACACGCCGACACGATAGCGCGACAGAGGGAGGGAGAGGGATGCTTGATTTGAGATTTGAGACTCGAGATTTGAGACGGACAGACTCTCGCCATGGCGAAGCTTCCATGTTATAGATCCAGGCGTGGACAGTCTCTTCGAGAAGATGCGACGGGTCGATTTCCCGCTCATCGTCAGCCTTCCGGAGAACAGCGCCGAGCTTGCCCGTGCCGCCATCGACGAGGGCGCCAACGCGCTCAAAGTCCACCTCAACTGCCTACACCGCGCCACCGGTGTCAAGTTCGGTTCGTTCAGCCAAGAGCGGCGCGCCCTGGACGAGATCTCCCGTCTCGCCCACGACTCCAAGGTGCACCTGGGTGTCATGGCCGGCGCCGAGAAGTGCGCCTCGCGCGAGGAACTGGAGATCCTCAGCGGGATGGGATTCGAGTTCTTCGACGTCTACACCAAGGATCTGCCGGCGCACTTGCTGGGCATCCGATCGCTGCGAAAAGTCTTGGCCATCGGCGAGCACTACGACCTGGAAGAGGTGCGCGCGCTCAAGGACACCGGCGCCGACGCTCTCGAGGCGTCCATCATTCCGCCGGAGGGCTACGGCCGGGCGCTCACTGCCGAGGACCTGCTCCGCTACCGGGTGCTGGTGAGCACCTGCAAGCTGCCCGTGATCGTGCCGACCCAGCGGAAGATCACGCTCGACGACCTGCCGATCCTGCGGGACACAGGCGTCGCCTCGCTGATGATCGGCGCCGTCGTCACCGGCACGACGCTCGACATCTTCAAGCGCTCGGTGCGCATGTTCCGGACCGCCCTGGAGGAGTGAAGCAGGGGACCCGGCTCCAAACTTGGGGCTTGGGAGGCCTAGCCGGAGCCATCGTGCGTTCGACGAGCTGCACCAGGATCGACGAGTGACTGAGGGAGACAGGGCGGACGGATTGCCGCGGGCGCCGTTCGTGGTCTACAACACGCTGCTCTGGGGGCTGGCGCCGCTAGGGCCCGCGATAGTGCTGGGAGCCAAGGTCCTGAGCCGAAGGCTCGGGAAGACGTGGCGCGGCCAGCTGGGACTGGAGTTGCCGCCCGCGCCGGCGTGCGAAGACTCCATCTGGATCCAGGCGGCCTCGGTAGGAGAAACACAGGCCGCCGGACCGGTGATCGCGGCGCTGCGCCGGAGGCTGCCGGGATCTCCCATCGTGCTCACGAGCTCGACGCCGGAGGGTCAGCGGCTGGCACGCGAGCGAAGCGGCGCCGATCGCTTTGGCACCTTCCCATTCGACTTCGGTCCGGTCGTGGCGCGCTACTTCGAGACTTTTCGCCCCAAGCTGTGCGTGGTCGTCGAGACGGAGATCTGGCCTAACCTGGTGCGGGCCTGCGCCCGGCGCGGCGTGCCGCTGGCCCTGGTGAACGG
>JACQFU010000481.1 GCA_016199905.1 Candidatus Wallbacteria bacterium | reverse complement strand
GAACGAGCAAGCACGCTGCACCGAAGTGCGATGCCACCAGGTAGAGCAGCCCCGCACGCCGCACCTGCGGCTCCAGATCCTCGAAGGCGACGAGGAAGTAACTCGCCAGCGACATCGCCTCCCAGGCGAGCAAGAAAAAGACGCCGTCGCGAGCCAGCAGAAGGGCCGCCATCGAGGCCACCAGGAGGTTGAACAGTGCCGCGGCGGGCGCAAGCGGGTAGCTCTCTTCGTAGCTGGCGAGGTAGCTGCGGCCGAAGGCTGCCGCCAGCCCGGCCACCGCGAAGACGAGCAGCAGAAAAACGCTGGAGAGCGCGTCGATGCCGAGCGAGATCTCGCCCATCGGCAGCCGAGCGAGGCCGCGCCAGGAATCGTCCGGGCCGTGCAGCAGGGCGGCAAGGGCGGCGCCGAATCCGAGCAGACAGGCCGCCACGCAACCGGCGCTTGCGACATCGAGCGCGCGCCGCCCGCGCACGTTCGCGGCCGCCGCGGCCAAAGCCGAGAGGCCGAGGATCGCGATGGCGATTATGTGGAGTGAGAGTATCATTTGGGTCCGGTTGGACAGGCGCCGGAGACGGAGGTCCCCGCCACGGCCTGCGGGGCCGCGATGGGGTTAGTGCGCCTTCTCGCCGCCGGGCGGGGGTCTGCCGGCGCGCGCGTCGCGCTTGCTCTCCAGTTCGCCGAGCCGCGCGAGGATGGCCGCGTCGGTCGTCTCGGGGCGCAGCATCTGGCGGAACTCCGCGTCGTGAAGGCAGAAGGCCAGACGCGACAGCATTTCCAGGTGGGCGCGCACTGTGGGCGTCAGCAACAGAAAGAGCACGGTGACCGGCTTCTTGTCGGGGGCCTGGAAGTCGACGGGCACCGCGGGGAACGCCAGGACCAGCGATGGTGTGTCGGCCACGGCTACCAAGGGGTATCGCGGGTGCGGAATGGCCACGCCGTCGCCGATGCCGGTGGAGACCTCGCTCTCGCGCGCGACCATCAACTCCAGCAGCAGCTTGCGGTCGACGGCCGCGGGAATGCCCGGCAGCATCGTCAGCGCCTCGAATACCTCGACCCTGGAGGAGCCTGAAAGCCCGCGATGCACGCCGCCGCGCTTCAACGCGTCCACCAGCCCTCGGCCTGGCGCGCCCGCAGGAGTGAAAAGCTCCGGCGACAGCTGCCGCTTGCGGGTGGCAGCCCACTCCTGGATCTCGACCCGATTGAAACGGTACTGGTCGTGCACCCGGTAGGCCGGTATCAGCCCTTCCCGGGCCCAGCGATAGACCGTCGTCTCCGATTCGCCGAGCAGACCCGCGACATCGCGGACTGTCAGGTCCATCGGGCCCCCCGGAGCTTTTCTGACTCGATCAAGGCAGGACGAAATCCCGGACGACGGCCATGTGCTGCATGTTCTTCGCCGCGCTGTCGTCCTGCTGCGCGGGAGTCACGGTGTCCAGGGGAGTGAAAACCCGGCTGTCGAAGACCAGACCACCGGGAAGCGTCGAGCCGCCCGCGGTGACCGCCGCCGAGAAGGGCTGCAGCTGCGGGCTGGCGAGCACCCAGTCGTAGGGCTTGCTGCGATTGGCGCTGGTGCCGCCGTTGCCCGACTGGTCGGCCGGATAGGGACCGCTGTTGACGATAACCTGTCCCAGGGTCTGGAGACAGTCCTCGCCGCGCACCTGCGTGTTGAAGTCTCCGCCGATCACCAGATACTGCCCGACGGGCACTTTTTCCTTGATGTACTTTACGATCTCGGCAGCCTGCTGGTTCCGGAGCTCGACCGAGTCGCCGCCCGAGTGCAAGTGAACGCTCACGGCCCAAAGGTCTTTGCCCCCGGGGAGCTGGATATCGGCCCAGGCGAAGTCCCGATTGGAGACAAGGGCGTCCGTCCAGCAGCCCGACGTCCGGATGGGGAAGCGGCTGATGACGCCGTTGGGCAGCTGCGCATCGTCCTCGTGATAGAAGGCGCTTTCCTTGCCGGCGATCTGATCGACCAGGTCGCGCACTGTGCCCTTGGCATACCGGAACTCCTGAATGAGCACCACGTCGGGCTTGAGGGCCTGCAAAATCCGGATGCCGTGCCCCGGGTCATAGGACTGATTGTCCCCGCTGCTCAGATTGGCCGCCGCGACGCGCACGTGAAGCGGTTCGGCACTCGCGAGGCTGCAGAGGAGAAACACCGCTACCAGAGCGGCAAGTGCTGCAACTCTCGAGATTCGGTACCGGGAGCTCTCCACGACCTACCTCGCTAGACCCAAGATTCGATTGGCTGAGGACGCGTGATGATAGCAGGTAGATTGAAGATAGACAATTGCCTCCGATCGAAAATCTCCCAGTCCATCGGCAACCGGGGGCTCCGGACCCGAAGGACCAGGGCCGTGGGCCGATCTCCCCGGCACCCAACTTGCGGTTTTCTGCGATGAGGAGGTGCGGCCATGACCAAGCGTGTTAGGCACGACATCTACGAGCTAATCGACCGGCAGCTGTTCCGCTGGCGAGAGGATGCTCTGGCCATCGGGGAGTCGGAGTTGCCTCGAAGGCCCGCCGACAAGCCGCCGATGGGCCCGTACGTGAGCCTGTCCCGTGACTTCGGGTGCGGCGCGCTCATCGTCGGGGGGCTGCTCTCGGAGAAGCTGGGCTGGCAAGTCTACGATCGGCAGATCGTCGACGAGGTGGCCAGCGAAGCCCACCTGCGGCGCTCGGTGGTCGAATCGTTCGACGAGCACCACCAGAACTGGATCGCCGAGTACATCAACAACCTCACCTTCATGGGCGAGCTCTCCGAGCAGGACTTCTTCCGCCACCTGGTGAAGGTCGTCACGTCCATCGGCTCGCACGGCAAGGCGATCCTGATCGGCCGAGGCTGCCAATTCATCCTGCCGGCGGAACGCGGAGTGCGCGTCCGGTTGATCGCGGCCTTCGAGCCCCGGGTGCAGTGGATCGCTCACCGCAACAAGCTCGACCTCGACGAGGCCAGGCAACTGGCGAGGCAGTCCGATGCAGAGCGCGAGAACTTCGTCCGGCGCCACTACAACCGCGACGTCCACGACCCGGCACACTACGACCGGGTGTTCGACGTTTCGCAGATGACTCACGAGGCCATCGCGGCCGCCGTGCTCGACTTGCTGGAGAGAAAGCTCGGGATCTACCTGCCGGGGCGCACAATCTCCCGGCCCGCAACCCACGCTCACGCTCACGACGAGCGCTGATCGCCCTTTGCGGTGCGCCTGGAGACCAAGGGGGGTAGCCCTCTCTACTCGACCTGTTCCTTGCGCGAGTTGCGCTTGCGGTCGTTGTGGTCCAGCACGCGCTTGCGAATGCGGATCGATTTGGGCGTGACCTCCACCAGTTCGTCCTCCTCGATGTACTCGAGCGCTTGCTCCAGCGTGAAGATGCGTGGCGGCGTGAGACGGATCGCGTCCTCGGCAGTGGAGCTGCGGATGTTGGTGAGGTGCTTGCGTTTGGTGGGGTTCACGACCAGGTCGTTATCGCGCGAGTTCTCTCCCACGACCTGGCCGGCGTAGATAGGCTCGATGGGACCGATGAAAAGCGTGCCCCGCGTCTGCAGGTTGTCCAGCGACCAGCTCGTGGCCGGGCCGGTCTCCTTGGCGATCAGCACGCCGCGCGACCGGCCGGCCGGAACCCCGCTGGCCATCGGCCGGTACTCGTTGAACGCATGGTTCATCACGGCCGTGCCGCGGCTGTCGGTCATCAGCTCGTTGCGATAGCCGAGAAGACCGCGCGTCGGGATGTCGAACTCGATGCGCGTGTTGATGCCGTCTTCATCCAACGACATGTCGGTCATCAAGCCGCGGCGCTCGCCGATCTTCTGCATCACGATGCCCTTGAACTCCTCGGGGACCGTGATGATGAGGTACTCGAAGGGTTCGTGGACGACCCCGCCGCGTTCTTGCAGGATGACCTCGGGCTTGGAGATCTCCATCTCGTAGCCCTCGCGCCGCATCGTCTCGATCAGGATCGAGATGTGCAACTCGCCGCGGCCCGAGACCTTGAGACACTCCTTGGCATCGGGGATCTCTTCGACCCGCAGCGCGATGTTGGACTCCGTCTCCTTGAAGAGGCGTTCCCGGATCTTGCGACTGGTCACGTAGATTCCCTCGCGGCCCGCAAAGGGACTCGTGTTGGGCCCGAACGTCATCGAGAGCGTCGGCCGATCCACGTGAAGCGGCGCGAGGCACTCGGGTTTCTCCGCGTCGGCAATCGTCTCGCCGATCTGGATGTCCTCGATCCCGGCCATCGCCACGATGTCGCCGGCCTCGCTCTTGTTCACCTTGACCCGGTTCATGTCCTCGTAGGTCATCAGCTGGGCGATGGTGCCGGCGCGCAGGTTGCCGTCGTGGTCGAAGACCTTCACGTTGGCCCAGCTCTCGATGACGCCTCGCTGAATGCGGCCGATCGCGATCCGCTTGATGAACGGGTCGTAGTCGATAGTGGTGACCAGCATCTGGAACGGGGCGCCGGTGTCGCCCGGAGGGGCGGGCACGTACTCGACGATGGCATCGAGCAGCGGCGCGAAGTCCTTGCGCTCGTCCTTCTCCAGGTCGCGGATGGCGAAGCCCAACTTTCCGCTGGCGTAGATGACGGGAAACTCGAGCTGCTCGTTGGTGGCGTGCAACTCGATGAAGAGATCGTAGACCCTGTCGAGGCAGTCGTCGCAGTCGATGCCCTGGCGGTCGATCTTGTTGATCACGACCACCGGCCGCAGATTCAGCTCGAGAGCCTTTCGCAGCACGAATCGGGTCTGCGGCATCGGCCCGTCGAAAGCATCGACGACCAGCAGGCAGCCGTCGACCATCCGCAGCACTCGCTCCACCTCTCCCCCGAAGTCGGCGTGGCCGGGAGTGTCGACCACGTTGATCTTCATGTCCTGGTAGCGGATGGACGTGTTCTTCGCGAGGATGGTGATCCCGCGCTCTCGCTCGAGAGGATTGGAGTCCATGATGCAGTCGGCGCCCTTCTCGAAGAGCTTTTGGTGGCCGGTCTGCTTCAAAAGCCCATCGACCAGCGTCGTCTTTCCGTGATCGACGTGGGCGATGATCGCGATGTTGCGGATCTTCTCGTTGAGCTTGAACTGGGTGGAGCCGTTTTCCATAGGGCGGCCAGTATAGCGGGTGAAGGCCCAGGAATCAAACCCGGCTGCGCCCCAGCCCTATTCGAACGCGGCGCGCACGCGATCGAAGAAGCTCTTGCCCGGCAACTCGACGCTGTCGCCGCGGAGCTTGGCCAGCTCCGCAAACAGCTCCTCCTCGCGGGGAGTGAGCTTGGTCGGCGTCACCACCACGATGTGCACGACCAGGTCGCCCCTGCCCCGGCCGTGGACGTTGTCGATGCCCTCGTCCTTGATCTTGAACGTACGTCCCGTCTGGGTGCCGGCCGGCATGTGCAGCTTGCGCCGGCCTCGCAAAGTGGGGATATCCAGCTCGGCCCCGAGCGCCGCCTGCGAGAAGCTGACCGGGACCTG
>JACQFU010000480.1 GCA_016199905.1 Candidatus Wallbacteria bacterium | reverse complement strand
TCCGGGGGCACGTCCCGGAAGGCGCCAGCGGAGGCGGCTGCTGGAGGATCTGCGGCCCAGGCTGGCGACGAGATCGCCCGCGCGAGGCTCAGCAGGACCAGCGCTAAACCGCCCCACGGGAACCGCCGTGGTTCTTGCTTCGACATGGGTGCGACGACAAAAGACAGGCTGCGACTCAAAGTTTGGTCCGATCAGCCTATCGGCAGGGCTCGAAGCGAACGTAACAAAAGGGCCCTGGCGCCCCCGGCATCTTGTCCTCGCGCGGACTCTGAACTCAATAGCGGCGCACAAAAACGCCCGAACAGACGAAGCCCTCGGCTTCCCGGCCGAGTTCTCGCTTGTGCACCCAGGTGCTATCCGTGGTTTGCCGCCCGCAGCCAGCGGCTATCGCCGCCTTCGGGGCAGTGGATGGTCAGTTGCTGCCATCCCGGATTTGAACGCCTGGACAACCTATGTCAACGGTCCCGGCGATGCCGGGCTTGCAACCGCGGCGCTGTCCTGTACCCAAGAAATATCAGGTACTGCGCTCGGTGCACGCGATCAAGATACTCGCGCAAAGGACGAATGTCAACAAGAATTGGAGGAGAAAGAAGAAGCGCCGGACCTCGCGATCCGGCGCTTCGGGGGATGATCCTGGAGTGGGTTACTCGAGGCCCTGGAACTTCGGAAGGATGTTCACACCCTCCGATTCGGCCACGATGGCGACGGACGGCGCCAGCAGCGGCTTCGTCTCGTTCACCTTGATCCGCCAGGCGACCTGCTGCTCGTCGCCTGCGGCGAGCGCCGGGATGTGCTTGACGGGCTGGCCGTCGTTGATCGAGAAGTCCACGCCACTGACGAGCTTGACGTCGATGTCCTTGATCGTCTGGCCCGACAGATTGCTCACGACCGCTACGACGATCTGCTCGTCGCCTTGGACGACGACCTCCGAGCGGCTTACGACAGCCGGTACCACGCCCTCCTCATTCGAAGAGGTCCACTTGTCGAGGCTGCCTTGCAGCGCCGCGAGGTAGGCCCCGGGGCCGGTCTCGAGGGCCGTGGAGGTGCCCGGGCGAGCGCCTGTGAGGCGAACCAACGCATCGCTGAGGATGTCCGTGCGGCGCAGCAACTCGCCCTGCGTTGCCTTGTAGAGCACGAAGGCGTCTTCCTCGCCGCGGGCCGAGAGGGCGCCGCCGCTCAGTGCGAGACCCTCGCACTTACCTGACAGCCAGTCGATCTTCGTGTCAGCCTTCATCAGTGCTTCGACCTTGGCCTCCAGACCCTTCTCGTCGAGATTCTTGGCCTCGGCCAACGCCATCAGCTCCTTGGCGGTGGACTGGTAAGTCTCGTAAGAAGCCTTCAGCTCACCCAGGATCTTGTTGTCGAAGGTCGCGTTGAGTTTTGCCCGGAGCACCGGAGCGTCCCCGGAGGTCGCCGCCAGGGCAGCCGGATCGTAGGCCCAGCGCACGCCGTTCATGAGATCGCCCTTGGGCAGGGCGAAGAAGTAGCTGGCGTTGTTCCAGGTCGAGTGAGCGAGCGCCCCACCGGCTGCGACGCTGGCGACGACCGCGACGATCTTGGTGATGTTCGTCGGGTCGAGCAGCGACGCGTAGCCGAGGATCTCGGCGATCTTGGCGACCACCTGAGCTGCTTCGCGCTCCTTGGCGGTGAGCTTGGTGCGCTTGTCGACGTTGGTGGCGATGACCTCTCTCACGGACGTGGCCGTGTCGGAGCTTTCGTCGTCCCAGACCTTCTTCTTGGCCTCGTCGAGCGTGCCGTTGGCCGTCAGGTTGGAGGCGTACTCGGTGGCCAGATCGATGCTGGCCTGGGTCCTTGCGACGTAACCGATCTTCGGGATCGACGCGGCGGCATATCGCCCGAACAGCCGCACGCCCAGCTCCTTCATCACTCCCGGGTTCGGATTATCGATCTGTACGTCAAGCACGCGGCTGGCGACGTTGGCGATAATCATGATCGCGATCGGCGCATAGGTGCTGTAGGGAGGCTTCAGCCGAGCGGACATATAGAATGCGAACTTCTCACCCACGAACAGGAGCTTGCCCAGGATGCGCTTCTTCAACGCCTTGGCGACCGGACCGATGATCGGCACGTGCTCGAAGTGGGCTGCGATGTCGTTGATCGTCCTGTGGCCGGCCAGGAGCAGCCGCACGAAGTCGAACATCGAGAGCGCCACGTTGTCGGCCAGAACCAGGCTGTCGTTGTAGGCAAACTCGATGAGGCTCTCGGCGAGGATCAGACGGCGCAGCACGCCCTTGACCTTCTCGAGGTCCTGCTCCTTGCGGACGGGCCGTTCGGCGGGAACAGGCGCATCGGCGTACTTGGCGCCGAAGTCGGCTCCCCACTGGGCCAGCAGGGCCTGGGCCTTGTCTTCCTTGTAATCGACGATGCCGAGGCCGTCGGGGATCGGCAAGTGGGGGAACCCACGAACCAGCTCGAGCAGCTTCCAGAGCTGCAATAGCTGCCCCTCGAGGAACTGCGGATCGATCTTCAGATGAGTGAGGCCGTGGATGTTCTCGTTCTTCTTGTTGATGAGATACCGGATGTTGTCGTGCGAATCGTCGCCGTCATCGCTCTTCGGGGGGGCCGAAAGCAGCGAT
>JACQFU010000472.1 GCA_016199905.1 Candidatus Wallbacteria bacterium | reverse complement strand
CCGTACAGACCGATCGGGACCTCGGTCCGCGCCGCAAGTGCGCAGAGCTCCTGCATCAGGTCCGGGCCGCAGACGCGTTGAGCGCCCGGCGTCCCCAGCAACCGCAGCGCCCACGCCACGGGCATGCCGTCGGCCGTGACGAGGCTGGCCTCCTCCAACACGCGCCGGAACTCCGGCGTGTCGTGCGCCTCCATCAGCATGTGGACCGTCGCGGCGCAGACGTAGCCGGGCCTGCCCGCGCGCGCCCAGGCGAGGATCTGCTCGGCGGCCGTACGGCAATCCGTCACGTGCACGCGCGTCTCCAGCACTCGCCTGCTCGAGATGCCGGAAAGAGCGCCAGGCTCGACGCAGGCGCTCATGCCCCGAGCCACCGTCCCCATCGTCCCAGTTTCGCCACCAGCTCGGCGCCGGGGCCGTCCTCGGCCTTTCCGATCCGTTCGAGCCACGTCCCCAGAACTGCCCGGGCCAGCGCCAGCATCAACGCCACGAGCGCGCACGTGATGGCCCATGTGAACCGCGACGGTGCGTAGCGAACCTGCGGCTCTACCGCCCGGTCCAACACCCCGATGCGCTCCACGTTGTCGGCCTCGTCGATGCGAGCCCGCTCGTACTCCTGCTTCACCAGCCCGTAGAGGCCGCCCAGCACCGTCACCTGGCGCTCCGCGCGCGCCAGCGTCAGTCGCACCTGCGGCACGGCACCCAGCGGCAAGAGGGCCGAGCTCGGCATCGTCGTCGGAGAAGTCGTCCGGGCCGACGGTCCCCGGTCGAGGCTCTGCAGCTGGCGATCGATCTCCTCCAATCGCGCCCGCGACACGATCGCCTCCGGGGCCGCGGCTTGCTTGGCCATCTCGAGCAGCTTCAGTTCGGTGGTCTGCCGGTAGTGTTCGGTCAGCAGGTCCCGGCTCACGGCCAGCGTCACTCGCCCCTGCTCCATGGGATCGATGGCGCCCAGTCGCAACTGCTGTTGCTTGAATTCCTCCTCGGCTACGGCCAACTCCTGCTTGGCGGTGTCGACGCGGTGCTCCAGGAAGATGCGCCGCTGGCGAGCTTGCGAGAACTGCAGCTCCTGGAAGAGCGCCTGGAGCTGCTCCACTGCCGCGTTGCAGATCTCCGCCGCCCGCCTGGGATCGCTGTCGATAAACCCGATCCGCAGCAGGCCATCCTTGGTCTCCGGCACGATCCGGCTGTCCAACATTCGGCGCAGCGAGTCGGGTGTGGCTTTTGGAAAATCAGCCGCCAGGTGGAACTTCGCCACCAACCGGTCCAGCAGGGTCCGGCTCCTGAGAATCCTTTCGAAGAGCCGATCGGACATGCCGCCGCCGAGATCGCCCGCCAGATCGATCGCCCCGGCCAGACCGGCGGCCTGGGCGGCAAGGCCGGGACCCAAGCCTCTGCGGCCTCGGGGCAGCGTGAGCTGGGCCTCCGCCATCCACTTCGTCTCGACCATGTGCGAAAGTCCCCACCCTGCTAGGGCCCCCAGGACCGCCCAGAACAACAGACTTCGGCCGTTTCTGAGTGCAAACAACGCCAGCTCTGCGGCCTCGAGGCCGTCATCCACTTCGGGTAGCCGTGTCGCTGGACTCATCGCAGATCTCCTCCGGAGCAAAAAGGGCGCTCAGGCCGCTTCCGCGTAGACCCTGGCCACAACCCGCGGCCAATGGAAGTGAGCCGCCCGCACCGGTGCACCCAGGGCGAGCGCGTGCAGCAGTTCCTCGCTCGAAGCCAGCTGGTCGAGCGCCCCGGCCAGCCCATCGGCGACAGTCGCGGCCGGCAGCCCCTCGGCGGCGACCACGCGACCGCAGGTGGAGTCGGCCAGGATCGCCGGACCGCCCAGCGCCAGGCAAACCACGGGCAGGCCGTGCGCCATCGCCTCGAGAAGGACCATGCCGCCCGAGTCCCCCAGGCTGGGGAAGAAGAACACGTCGGACTCGCGATACAGCCGGCAGAGCTCGGAACGCGGAAGCCACCGGACGAACTCCACGTCCTTCTCCACACCCAGACGGACGGCGGCCTCCTTCAAGTGGGCTTCCTCCGGCCCCTGGCCCACGAGCGTGAGGCGGCTGCCGGGAAAACGCCGCGCGTGCCGGGCGAAGGCGTCGAGCCCCAGCGAAAGCCCCTTGAACGCGACAAATCGGCCGGCAAAGAGGACTTCGAGAGCCCCCGGGCGCGACTGCGATTGCCGAGGAGGGCAGCACTCCCGAGAACCGGTGCGGGGATCGAGCCCGACAGTGGGCATCACCTCCGCCCGCTCCCGGTGAGCCGGTGGCAGCACGCCGCGGGATTGAGGACTGGTTACATAGATTCTGTCGGCGTGACTGAGCGTGAGCCGGAGCAGGGGATCGTAGCGGCAGGCCCGGTTCCACAGCTCGCGAAACGACTCCCAAAGCCAGCCGCCCAGGCTGAACTGACGGCGCAGTCTCCGCGGCGGGACCTCGCCGCCGCCGACGGGACCGAACCACAACGGCCGTCCGAGACGCCACAGGAAACTCGGTTGACGAACCGTGGCGAGGGTTACGTGGTGAACCAGGTCGAACGGCTTCCGCTTGTGGGCCTGCAACGCCAGCCGGGCCGCACCCCACTGCCAAAAGACGTAATAGGCCTGCGTGCCGAAGCCGCCCGTGAGCCACCAGTCGTCGAATCCCGGCAAATCGTAGTACAGGAACTCGAGCCGCTCGACCGGTCCTTTGCCGGCTCGCTGCCAGGCCTCGATGCTCTCGCGGCTGCAGTGGCGCGTCACGACGCAGACTTCGTGGCCCCGCTCGGCAATCCCCAGGGCCCACCCCCAGCCTACACCGGGCTCCGATCCGGAACCCGGGCCGCACGCGTAGGCCGACACCAGCACTCTCACAACGGCCTCGCGCCGCAACGGCCGCGCGGAGACCGCGCCGCCTGTGGCTCCTCGGTCACCAGGATCGCCTCCCCGTGGCGAGCTTCCAGAGAGTAGCCAGGAGGATCCGGAGGTCCAACCCAAGCGTCCAGCCGTCGATGTACTCGGTGTCGAGCCGCACGACCTGCTCGAAGTCGTTGACCCGCACGTTTCCGTGAATCTGCCAGAGGCCTGTGATGCCGGGCTTCATCGACAATCGCCGCCAATGGTGGGGGCTGTAGCTGGCGACCTCGTCGGGAGTCGGCGGGCGCGGTCCCACCAGGCTCATGTCGCGCAGCAGGACGTTCCAGAACTGGGGAAGCTCGTCGATGTGGTAGGCCCGCAGGAACCGCCCCAAGCGCGTCACTCGAGGGTCGTCGACGACCTTGAACATCGGTCCCTTCATCAGGTTGGCGTCGCACAGTTCGAGCTTGCGTTCCTCGGCGTCGGCCACCATGGTGCGGAACTTGTAGATCCAGAAACGGCGGCCATTCAAGCCGACGCGTTCCTGGCGGAAGATGATCGGCCCCGCAGACTCCAGCAAGATGAGCGGGGCGAACACCAGATAGGCCAAGCTGCAGAAGACGAGCCCCACCAGGGCACCCACAATGTCGAGGACGCTCTTGACGCGCAGCGCCAGTCCTTCGGACGGGACGCGCGAGATCGTCAACAGCCGCATGCCGTCGACGAATTCGAAGCTCGTGCAGCCGGCCGGCATGCCCAGATCGTCGAGGGCGAACCGGATGGTGATGCCTCGCGTGCTGCACTCCTGCACGGCGCGCTCGAAGTGCTCCAGCTCGTTGCGACCCACTGCCGCGATCACTTCGTCGACGACCAGCCCGCCCTCGAGTTTCGCCAGGAACCGATCCACTGACGACAGGTCACTCTCCGGACGCTCCCCGGAGCCGGTGCCCGCTTCAGGCGACGTCGGCATCGCGATCACGCGAACGCCCCAACCCGGGTGCTGCGCAGGCAGATCCGAGTAACTCTGGACCACGCCGGGGTTGCCGACGACGGCGATCTGGCGCACGTAGCGGCCTCGAGCTCGAACCTGCGTACGAATGCACCGCAGCCCCGCCTTCTCGAAGCCGAGCGCCAAAGCCGAGAGGCCCATGAACTTCCAGAATTCCGGAAGACAGTCCGAACCGGCGCCCGCGAGATACAGTGCCGAAGACGTGCCGATGCCGGCAATGACGGCCGCCGTCAGAGTGCTGAAAAACGCCTCCCAGGGAGAGCGCCGGCGGCTGGCGTCGTAAAAGCCCTCGAAGTGAAGCGCCAACAGCCAGCACGCGACACCGGGAACGGCCAGCCAGTACGGCGGCGCAGCTCCGCCGCTCGCGGCAAAACACGCCGCTGCCGCGATCGCCGCATCCAGCAGCAGAACCAGCCCCGCCGCTATCCGGAGTGGAATCATCCTTCGACGACACCGTCCTCTCCCGGGCCGATCCGCCGGGACGGCCGTTTTGGCCGACCCGGCGGTCCGCCGGTGATGCCGTGTCCAGGAAGCTACTGCTTGTTCGAGCCGGTCACGACCAGGTTGCTGAGCACGATCTGGTTGATCCGGTTATCGTTCTGAGTCGTGAGGGGAAGGCCCGTGAAAGTCAACGTCACGTCGTAGTTGCCTGCGGACTGGAGAATTCCAATCGGATGCGTCGTCGGGCTCACATGGAAGCGGGCGGCGATCCGGCTCAGAATGTTCGCAGCGGCAAATGTAAGGCGGCTGCCGCCTGTGATGGACTCGACCAGGAACAAGTCGATGTTCGGGTCCTGGCTGATGTTCGGGACGGTGAGCGTGTCGACGATGTTGTTGTTCCCGTCGCGGCCGGAGGCGCTCAGCGAGGCCCCCACCGGAATGAAGAACGTGCCGCCGCCGGTGCCGTTGTCTCGGACGGCCTTGAAAGGACTCACCTTCAGCGTGAGCTGCCGGTTGCCGCCGCGCTCCCTTACCACCAGCGTCAGGTCGCCGAAGAACTCCGTCCCGACGGTGAAACTGGGAATGCCCGTGAAGTTGATGCCCACGTTCGGAAGGCCGCCGCCGGCCACCGAGGCCGTGGCCGCTACCGTCGTGGACGGCGCCCCGCCGTTGGGGGTCACGGTGCCCGTCAACGGATAGGTCGTGCTGCCCACGAATATGGAGTTGGCCCGGAAAGTCGGCAGCGCCTGAACCAGCGGAATCCGGTTCAGGTTGTCGGCCGTCGTCGTGGTCAGGATGATGCGCGCGTGGCTCAGTTCGTCCACATCGGGAGTGCCGGTGGAAAGCCCGGCGGAGATGTGGCTCAGATAGCTTCCGATCTCCGAAGCCGTCGGGGTGAGCGTGCCCGAGGTCAGAGCAGCCGCCTTGATGATGGCCCTGGAGGCCTGGAACAACGTGGTGCCCGCGGAGACGGAAGCCGAGTTGAGGTCCTCGAGCCTGACGTTGGTCCGATTGAGACCGAAGATCGCCAGAGACGTGTTGAGGGCTTGATTGATCTCGGCGTCGGAGGGCGCAGTCGGGTTGGTGTTGATCGCCGCGATCGTCTGGGCGATGATCGTGCTGAGCGGCGTCAGCGTGAGCCTGGCCGAGTTGCCCGAGATGGTCGTGAAGCCCGAGAGCTGCGCCGCCGGCAAATTCGTCTCCGTGTCGATGCCCGTGCTGCCCGAGCGCGAGCGTGCAAACAGGATAGTGGTCCCCGCGCGCAGCGTGGAGGAGTCGAAGGTCAGGTTGTAGCTCCCGACAGGCGCGCCGCTCACGTTCCCGGGAGCAGCCGTATGCGCCGTGACGCCCGCGACAAGATCCGTGAAGCCGGAGTCGTAGAAGAAATCGATGATGGCATCTTTCACGGCGCCATCGAACTTGGCCCCGCTGAGATTGAACGCGCCGGAAGTCGGACCCGTGCCGCCACCGCCACCGCCGCCGCCACAGCCCGTAGTCACGGCTGCCGTCAGAACGAGTGCAAAAAACACGCAGGCGGCTACGCCGCTGGGGCTGAACTTACGAATCATTCGAGATTCCTCCTTGGTCAATCCACGAGGGGATGGTCTTCGCCGGACGGCTGGGGTCGCCAGCCCTCACGGCAACTAGTAGATCGTTTTCAAAACAACATGGCAGTGAAGAGAAAGACTTTCAACACGGAGGCACAGAGACACGGAGGTTTCTCTCTGCCTCTGTGGCTTCGTGTCTCTGTGTTAGGTCTTTCCTCTTGGCATGAACCATGATG
>JACQFU010000471.1 GCA_016199905.1 Candidatus Wallbacteria bacterium | reverse complement strand
GGTTGCGACGCAAAGCCGAGCGGTTCGACTCCGGGCTGTTCGGCCCACTGCTGGCGGCCGCCGTTTTGCTCGGCAGCGTGCGCACGCTGGCGGGGCCGCCTCGGATCGCCCCCATGCGGTTTCCCTCCGAGGCCGTCGACTGGCTGCGGCGGGAGCGGCCGGCGGGTCGCCTCTTCAACGACTACGATTTCGGCGGCTATCTCATGTTCAACCTGCCCGAGTATCCGGTCTTCGTGGACGGGCGGGTAGACGTCTACTCCAAGCATGGCGCCTTCGCCGATTTCCTGTCGGTTTGGCACCTGGTGCCGGACTGGGAGCGAGTGCTGGAGGCGCGCGGGGTGCGGGTCGTTTTGCTGGAGCAGCGACAGAGCCTGGCCGCGCTCCTGGGAGCCAGCCAAAACTGGCGGGAAGCGCATCGTGACGACGTCGCCGTGGTGTTCGTGAAGCGCTAGGTCCGCACAACGCTATCGGCGCTACATCATGGCGATTTTGTCGAATTCTGGCGTTGACTCGATCCAGGGCCTGTGATACCATCCGCCGCGCTCGGAGGGCCTTCACGGGCTTGCTGGGCTGGTGTTGTAATCTGTGAAATCCCCCAGCGGGAAAGTTGTTCCCCGCCAGGGGAGGAGGTGCTGCAAGTTGGCACAGGGCAAAGTCAAGTGGTTCAACGATAAGAAGGGCTTCGGCTTCATCGAGCGTGAAGGCGATTCCGATGTGTTCGTCCACTACACGGCCATCACCGGCCAGGGATACAGGACCCTGACGGAGGGTGCCCGTGTGGAGTTCGAAGTGACTGACGGTCCGAAGGGCCCGCAGGCTGCCAACGTGCGCATGGTCTGAGTACGTAACCAAGCAGAACCCACAGACGCCCCGCTCCGGTCGAACCCGGTGCGGGGCTTTCTTTTTGGCTGGGGCAGGCAAGACCTCAGACCGGAGGTTACCGATTCGAGACCGACGGATGGGACACCCGACTGAGCAACAGAAGACGACTATCGACGGAAGACCGGGACTTCTCGGCGCCCCGTCTTCAATTTGAAGCAGTCTGTTTTCTATCGCTCAATCTGCGGTCTCAAATCTCTCGGTCTCAAGTCCTCTCATCGATTTTCCGCGCGCCCCCTCGATCTACGCCCCCCTGAATCGCTCCTCCCGCCCCTTGTCCCTGCTTCCTTTTCCGGGGTGCGGATGTTATCCTCCTCCCCTTGGTTCGCAGGGGGCGAGAGGTGAGCTCGTTTCCATGTTCGAGAATTCGCAGCTGCGGGACATTGTCGCTCGGGTCGAGGCCGGCCAGCGTCTGAGCTTCGAAGACGGCCTGCGACTCTTCGAGTCCGACGAGCTGTACACCATCGGCTACATGGCCGACCTGGTGCGGCGCCGAAAGAATGGACGTCTCGCCTACTTCGTCGTCAATCGTCACCTCAACCCGACCAACGTCTGCTACGCCCGCTGCACTCTGTGCGCCTACGGCGTGACCAAGAAGGACCCCACGGCGTACACCTACTCGATCGAGGAGGCCGTCCAGCGGGCCCGCGAAACCACTAGCCGAGAGGCGATCACGGAGCTGCACATCGTCGGGGGCATGAACCCGGCCCTGCCGTGGACCTACTACACCGATCTGCTCAGGGCTCTGAAACGGGAACTGCCCGAATTGCACCTGAAGGCCTACACGGCCGTCGAGATTGCGTGGCTGGCCCGGCTGACGGGCAAGGGGATCGAGGGGACGCTCGAGCTGCTGAAAGAGGCGGGCCTCGACAGCCTGCCCGGCGGCGGGGCCGAGATCTTCGACGACGAGATCCGCGAACAGATCTGCGATCATAAGATCGGCTCGAGCGACTGGCTCGACGTCCACCGTGCGGCTCACAAGATGGGGCTCTTCTCCAACGCGACGATGCTCTACGGGCATGTCGAACAGCCCCGCCACCGCGTCGACCACTTGATCCGTCTGCGAGAGCTGCAGGACGAGACCGGCGGCTTCCAGGCGTTCATCCCGCTCGCGTTCCATCCGGAGCATACGCAGCTTTCGCGTCTTCCGGGTCCGACCGGGTTCGACGACTTGCGCACCCTGGCCATCTCCAGGCTGTTGCTCGACAACTTCCCGCACGTGAAGGCCTATTGGATCCAGATCGGCATCAAGCTGGCGCAGGTCGCCTTGCACTTCGGCGCCGACGACCTCGACGGCACGATCGTGGAAGAGAAGATCACCCACGCGGCCGGCGCCACCAGCGCTGTCGGCGTACCTCGCGACGACCTCGTCGGTCTGATCCGTCAGGCCGGTTTCATTCCCGTCCAGAGGGATACCGTTTATCGCGAGATCCGGCGCTGGGATTAAGCCTCTCCGCCTATCGCTTGCTCTCCAACACGTCTCCGATCGACTGCAGCAGCACCTCGATCGGCAGCGGTCTGGAGAGGCTGAGGTCCGCGGAACCGCAGTCCACGCCGGCTGCGTCGCCCGTCAGAATCGTTCGCACGGTGGGATCGAGCCGCCGAACCTCCCGCAACAGCGTGTCGCCCGCCATCTCTCGCAGCTCCATCTCACTCACCACCAGGTCGAATCGCCCGGCCTCGAAGCGGCCCAGCGCGTCGCGATAGCCGAGCGCGGTTTCGACCGAGTAGTGCTCTGTGGCCAGCAGGTCCTCCAGCACGTCCAGCCTGGCCTGGTCGTCGTCGACCAGCAGCACGCGCCCCCGCGAGGGCATGTGAGTCAGCTCTCGACCGCCCACTTGAGGAAGCGTGATCGTGAAAGCCGTGCCTCTGCTTTCCGCGCTCTTGCAGGAAATCTGGCCCCGGTGGCGCACCACGATGGCGTAGGATTCGGACAATCCCAGTCCGGTGCCTGCCATCCCCTTCGTCGTGAAGAACGGATCGAAGATCCGCTTCTGGACTTCCTCCGACATTCCGATCCCCGTGTCCTTCACCGACAGGAGCACCTTGCCGCGGTCCGTGTGGGCCGTGATCTCGATCTCCCCTCCCTGCGGCATCGCATCGAGCGCGTTGAGCACCAGGTTGATCAGCACCTCGCGCAGCTCCGAGGCCGCCCCGACGACCAGCGGCAGGTCCTCGTCGAACCACGTCTGCATCGCGTAGCGAAGTCCCTGGGCCTGAGCCTGCTCGCGCCACCTGGACTGCGTGAACGCCAGCACGTCGTTCACCAGTTCCTTCACGTCCACTTCCGTGAACGACGGGTTGAAGTCGCGCTTCCTGGCGAAGTCCCGGATCCGCTTCACGCACGCGGTGCCGTCGACAGCGGCCCGCTCGATCAGTTTCAGCCCGGACTGGATCTTGTCCATGTCGGCGGAGCGTCGCAGCAGCTGCGTCCGTCCCAGGATCGAGCCCAGGATGTTGTTGAAGTTGTGGGCCACGCCGCCAGCCATGGTTCCCAGCGCCGAGAGCTTGCGCGATTGCTCGATCTGCTCCATCAGCGCCTTTCCTTCGGTCAGGTCCCGGCAGACCGCGACATAGCCCTCGACCTTGCCGTCGTTGGTGGTGAGCGAGCTGATGCTGATGCCCAGTGGGATGGTGTCGCCCCGCGTGTCGGTGACCTGGATCTCGTACTGCCGGTAGGATCGGGCCGAGACGGGCCGAGCCGCGCGGATCCGGTTGATGAGCAGCAGCATCTCCGAGAGCCCTTCGGCGTCGAAGAGTAGCCGCCCCAACAACTGCTCGCGCTTCACCTTGAGTATCCGCGATACTTCGAGGTTGACGTAGGCGATACGCGACGTGACCTCAACGACCAGCACGCCGCTGGTGAGACTGTCCAGGATGTCCGAGGCGTACCGTAGGGGGTCCATCAAAAGGCGCTCCCCGGCGCTGGTCGCACTCGGCGTGTTATCTTGGTCAAGGTCGGGCCCACGAACTCTATTTCGTTAGTCATGATGGACGAAACAACCCAGTACGCGCACAAGACCGACGCGACGGAACTGGCGCGCATCGAGCAGAAGCTCCTGCAAGATCCCCAGAACATCGAGCTGATGGACTGGGTAGCCTTCATGTTCTACTCGAACGGTGTGCGCGACAAGGCCCTCGATTACTACTTGCAGCTTGCCGCCGCCAGGCCCAGATATCCCAGCTACCAATACTTCCTCGGAAACCTGCACTTCCAGGCCGGAGACTCGGCCGCCGCCCGGGAGTGCTGGGCCCGCGTTCTCAGCCTCGACCGCGAAGGCGAATACGCGGCAAAGGCGCGGAACAAGCTAGCTTCTCTCGGAGAACGATCTTAGCCTAGCGGCCCGGAGCTGTCAAATGACGCGGGCATCCGTAGAGCCGATCCGGGTGATGTTCGCCGTGTCGCGGTTGCAACGCGGGGGCCTGGAGCAGGTGCTGCTCGATATCGCCACCGGCCTGGCGCCGCGGGGTTTCGAGTTCGAGATCGTGGCGCTGCAAGGGGAGGGGGCGCGAGACGCCGAGTTTCGCTCCGCGGGAGTTCCGGTCACGCTGCTGGCAGGCCGTCCCAACGCCCGTGCAGTGCTCGCAAACCTGGGCTGCCTGGCCGCGCTGGCCCGCACGCTTCGTTCGCGCCGTCCGCACATCCTGCAGTCGCACCACTTTTTCAGTGGTGTCCTGGGTCGCGTCGCGGGCCGGCTCGGAGGCGTCGGCGCGCTGCTGCAGGCCGACCACAACTTCTACCTCTGGAAAGGACCGGCGGCTCGCGCCGCAGACCGCCTGCTTGCCGCGTTCACGGACGCCTTCGTCACCCCATCGCAAGCAGTCGCCGACCACGTGGCCCGCACTCACGGCGTCGACGCGGGCCGGATCCAGGTCGTGCCGAACGGGGTTGCGGCGCCGCCTGTGCTGGCATCTCGAGCAGCTGCCCGCGAGCGCCTCGGCCTTCCGGCAGACGTCCCTGTCGTCGGATTCGTCGGCCGGCTCGCCCCACCGAAGCGGCCCGAGAGTTTCCTGCGAGTCTTCGCCGAAGTGGCTGCGAGCGATCAGCGGCCCGTTGCCGCCATCTTGGGCGGCGGGCCGCTCGAAGGCGCTTGTCGAGCCCGGGCGCGAGCCCTGGACACGCGCGTGAGGTTCGCCGGCGAGGTGCCAGCTGCCGCAGCCCTGATGGCGGCCTTCGACGTTGTGGTTTCGACGTCCTCCGAGGAAGGTTTCGGGCTGGGCGTGGCGGAGGCGATACTTGCCGGCGTACCGGTCGTGGTGCCTCCGCTGGCCGTGTTCCGCGAGCTGCTCCCCGCGTGGCCGGAGCGCTTCTTCGCTACGGAAGAGACTGCCGCCCGGGCCGTGCTCGAGCTTCTGCGGGAACCCGCCCCGGCTCTGGAGGCCGCGGCTCGCTCGCGCCGCCACCTCCTGGAGGCTCGCTCGCCGAAGGCGATGCTCGACGCTTACGAGCGGCTCTATCGCGGGCTGGTCAGCTCCGCTGCGCGGACTCCTCGGCCCGATCGAGCAGGCGCTCGAGCTTGATGGGATCGACGCGGTACTTGAAAGCCTTTCGGCCCTCCACGAGCACAACCGGGATCTCCTGGCCGTAAAGCGACGCCAGTTCTGGTGTCTCGTCCACGTTCTTCTCCAGCAGTTCGAAGGGCCTTCGACGCCGAACGGTCTCCAGCACCTGCTTGGCTTCGTGGCACAAGCAGCAGTCGGGCCGCGTGTAGAGGACGACCTCGAGTCGCCGGGAGGGCTTCAAGGCTTCGCCGGTTCCGGCGCCGGGATGGCCGCCTCCTCCTGAGCGGCGCCCGGCCGATCCTCGCGGGCCACCGTCGGCGTGCCGTAGTCGTACGAGAAGACCCGCGCCCGCTGTTGCGCCTCCAGCGCCCGTACCAGCTTCTCCTTCGCCGCGGTCATGCCGGGCTTCAGTCGCAGCATCTCGTCGTAGCGCTCCGCGGCCATCCGGAAGTTGTGCACGCGCATGTAGCAATCGCCCAGGTTGTAGACGGCGTGGGAGTACGTGTCGCCTACTTCGCCTTGGTCCTTGAGCTGCATCAGTTCGATCGCCTTCTCATAGGGCCGGATGGCCTTGTCGGGATATTCATAGCGCTGGTAGGCCCGAGCCAGGTTGTACTGAACGAGGTCGTCCTCGGGTCGGGCCTTCGCCGCGGACTCGTAGGCCTTGATGGCGTCGCCCGCCTTGTTCATGCCGTCGTAGCAGTTGGCCAGGTTGTTCCAGGCAAGGCCGAGGTCGGCGAAACGCCAGGCGTGGTTGGCGTCGATCGCTTTCTTGAACTGCTCTGCCGCGGCGTTGGCGTTGCCCTGCTTGAACTCGATCAGGCCCGACGAGAAGAGTGCATAAGACTGCTTCGGATCCTTGGCCAGGAGTTGCTTGTAGGTGGCCGCGGCGTCGACCACACGGCCCTGCTTCTTCAGAACGTCCGCCAGACAGTAGTAGGCGTCGAGGTACTCGGCCCGGGCCGCGATGGCCTTGCGGCAGAAGTCCTCAGCGCCGGGGAGGTTGCCGGCGGCGAGCTCGATTTCTCCCAGGCCATGGTTTGCCTCGGCCATCTTCGGGTCCCGGGAAAGAGCCAGTTGGAACGTCTGCCGGGCGTCGTCCACTCGACCTTGCAACCGCCGAACGTGACCCAGCAGATAGGTCGCGCGCGCCTGCGAGGGGCCGGCCTTGTCGGATGCTTGCTTCAGCACTTCTTCGGCTCCCGGCAGGTCCTGCGCCATCAGCAGCGCCACGCCTTTGTCGGTGTCCTCCTGGGCGCTGCCCGCGCGCCGGAAGAGCTCTTCCTTGACGCTGTCGGGGGGCAAATCGAAGCTGCGCGCGGCCAGGTCAATGGTGCCTTGCAGGTCGCCGCTCTTCAACTCCCGCTCCAGGAAGGCGCTCGCCTGCTCCGGGTCGGACGGGACAGGCAGATGGGCTTGGTCGGTGCCGCCGCTGGTACGTGGTGGCGGTGGCGTGCCGCCGCTGGACGAGCGCGTCCCGTGGGTGTTGGCCACTTGAGGCGGTTTGAACGGCTCCAGTTTTTCGGTCCCGGTGCCCGTCAGCTTGATCTGGATCAGGAGCCCGGCGTTGTTGAACTTGTCTGGCAGCGTGACGACGACGCTGGAGCGTACGGCGACCAGAACGATGAAGACGAGCATCGTCGCTCGGAAAAGCCAGAGGCGAAACTGTTGCAGCTGACTCGGCGGAGGCGGGAGCAGGTCCGCGGCCTTGGTGGCGGCCTCTCGGCGACGCTTGCGCTCCTGCTTCTCCCGGTCGCGTGCTCGCATGGAATCCTTGCGGACGGATCGAAGCTGCTGGAGGACGTCGACCTCCTCCTCCGGCGGCTTCATCTCGCTTGGGGCGGGCTCTTCTTCTCCGGCCTGCGCGCGCAGCTCGGCCAGTTCCTCCTCGGTCAATTCGCCCGAAGCCAGCATCGCGGCGGCCATATCGTCGATTCCGCCGCTCACCGCGGGCGCCAGCGGCTCTTCGACCGGTGCCGGTTCTTCGTTGGCCGAAGCCTCCTCGTCGGGCGAAGCCGCCTCCTCGAGGGTTGCCGCGGGCTCCACGAAGGCGGGGATTTCGGGCTCTGCCTCCTCGACGATCGGCGGGGCTGTCAGATCCTCCGCGAAAAGGGCTTCCTCGCCGGCGATCTCCGGGAGACCTTCCTGGGGTTCAGCCTTGATCTGGGCCAGGATGTCGCTCTCCGGCGGTGGCGGGGGCAGCTCGGAGCTGCTCGTGGGCGGGGGGGCCGCGCTCTGGCCCGTTTTGATCTCGAGGATATCGGCCAACTGCGCCAGCTCGATCCCGTCCATCAACTGTTGCACCCGTTGAATGGGAGAAGCCGACTCGAGCGCGTCTCTGTCGAGCCCGAAGACGGTTCCCAGACCGATCAGGTTGTCGGCGCTCTCGTTCTGAAGGCGCTCGTAGACCAGTTTTCGCAGTTCGTCGTTCTTGGCGTCGGCCATCGTCGTACCTCCCGCGGACCCCGAGCACTCACCAGGGCAGACGGCGATCCGCCTGCCGCATCAATGGCAGCACGGCGTTCGCTCGCACGCGCGCTTCGGCCTCGGCCAGGCGAAGTCCCAGCGCATGATGGCGGTGCACCACCCAGCCGAAAAGCAGGGACAGGACCAGAAAGCTCTCCAGAGTCACCTGGGTTTCACCCATCCTTCCGGTTCAGGGTTTTTCTCCCGAGGCCAGCTCGTAGCTCTCGAGTTCGAGCAGCGTGTCGATCTTCAACTCCGGGCCGCCGCTGCTGCTGACCCGGCCTTCCTTCACGCGAGGGCGCCTGGCGCCCGACGAGTCCCGCCGCACCACTCCGATGCCCCGAGCGACCCAGAAATGACCCTGAGGCAACCAACCGGGCTCGTCGGTTTCCTCTCGTCCATAGTAGCGCTCCAGACGAATCTTGAGCGCCTCCACGTCCTTGCCACCGACGGACAAGGACTCCGCGGTCTCGACGCAGGCCCTGCGGTTCTTTGCGACGTCCCAGGCGGTCCCGGGCGCCAGGTCGCCCGCGGCGAGAAAGAGGATCGGGGTCCGCGACGTGTCGTACTCGAGCGCGGCGATTCCCTCACCCGTCGGAGTGAGCAGCCGGCTGTCGGCCTGTCGCCCGTCGATCTCCTGCAGGACTCGGAAACCGTCCCCTTCTTGTCGAACGACCGATTCGTCCACCCGCTGGATTTTCTTGGAACCCGTGCGGCCGTCGGTGATGGTGGACTTGTAGTGCCAGCGGCTGCCGACGCCCAAGGGCAAGAAATCTCTCGGTGGCCCCACGGAGACCGCGCTGGCTTGTCGTTTTTCCGGAGGAGGAGAGAGAGGAATCTTGTGCAGTGCAAGGCAGGCAGTCATGCCGATGAGAGCGACTACTCCGATCGCCTGCAGATGCCGGTAGCTGAACGGCGTCTGGGCGAACCCCGAGCGCCTTTGGAGCCGAGAGCCGGGATGCAACGAAAGCGCGCGCGCGCCGATCGCCCGATATGAGAGCGCCCCCTTTTGCTCCGCAAGCCCGTTCCGGTCGGCGATTCGCACGCCCGATCCGTTACTGCAACCGCGTTTCTTCGTCAATGCAGGCTGCTCGGGGCGCTCACGAACGGCCCTGCGACTGGCCGATATTGTGAGATGAGGGCCCGTCTGCGAAACGGGCGGTAGTCCCCTGGTTGATGAAACTTCTCATCGTCTGCGCATTGAGTCTACTGCTGCTGGCATCCGCCGGCGCGGTCTGCGCCGCCGAGGACGAGACGCCGGCCGACCGCAAGGTGAAGGTTCAGCTGGTGCAGGACCTGGGGCGGGACTTGCCCGTGCGAAGCATGGAAGTCCGGCAGCGCGCGCCCGGGATCTACCGGGTCGACATGGAGGTGGCGCTGACGGGCTACGCCGAGCCGACGCGCCGCAAGATTCGCGGCCTGGTGCGCCAGATCGCCGTACAGTCGCTTGGCGGCCTTGGTTACGAGCTGGATCCCGACAGCCGCTTGAAGTTCTACGAAGGGCCCAACCAGGTAGCGGAGGTGCGCGGCGAGAGGCCGATCACGACGGTGATCTTCATGCCGGGCTCGGCTCAACCGCGGACGTTGAGGCTATCGCCGGCGGCCGTGCGCGCGATGGCCCAGGGCGACCTCAATCGCGCTGGCAGGGAGATCGCCGACGCGCTGGGTGTACGCGAAGACTCGACGGAGATCCTGGTCAGCACCCGACAGATCTACCTGCGATGGCGCAAGCTGGCCAAGGAGGCTCCGGAAGGCGACGCCAGCGGCGCTCCGGCTGTCGTTTACGCCCGCTGGTGGGGGCAGCCCCCGCCGCCGCCGCGGGAATCCGAGACGCACCGCGAAAAGGTCGACTGCTTCCATCCCTGGTGGGTGGCGGGCCAGGCCTGGCACGCCGACATGGACGCCGCAATCGGCGGCGGAACGACCGGCGGTGCGAAGGCGCGCACGTCGGCCAACGGTCGGCTGGCCCCAGAAGTGACCGTCGGCGCCGGCAACGTCTGGGTCAGCTACCAGAAGATGGAGAACACCGGAGCGCTCGACGGGCCCTTCACGTTTGCAGGCAGCGCGTTTACCGCTGGAGGCACCTTGCGGATGGATCTGGAGCGCGTCGAGATCGCAGGCAAGCACAAGTGGTACGAGCACGGCCGCAACCGGGTCGAAGCGCTAGGCGGCGTGGACTTCTTCTTCCCCGACGCGCGCGCCTCGACGCCGACCAAAGTTGGAATTCTCCACGGCTACGGCGCCGGACCGGTACTGGGGATTTTGGGCAACCTGCGGTGCTCCAGGCACATCGATCTCGCCGGCGGTCTGAAGCTGCCGCTGGCGGTGCTGGGGAAGTCGCAGGTGACGGGGTGGGAGGCCGAGACGGCGTTTGCGTATCAGTTCCCGAGCGGGTTCGAGGGAAAGGAAGCGCAACTGGCGCTGGGTTACCGCCTCCTCGACCTGCAGGTCGAGCGCGGCAACGGAGATGCCTCCACGAATGTGGGCATCGTCGAACCCCGCTACAGCGGCTTCTTCCTCGATTTCCGCACGGTCTGGTGAGAGCGGAGGCGAGGCACCTCGGAGCTTTGCCGGGCGGCGGGGCGCGTGCTAGGCTCGACGATGGCCACCGCGACCGGGGGCCGACGGATCAGACCCGGGCGCCTCGATGGCAGCCCGCAGAAAGGGAAGGCCTCCATGACGACCAGGCACCTGCTGCTGTTCTTCAGCGTTCTGACGCTGGTCACCGGGCTTGTCGCGGGCATCTTGTTCCAGGTGAGCGCGATCTATGTCCTCCCGGAGAATTACCGGGCGGGCGTTCTGGGCGTTTGCGTCGGCTTCTGGTTCATGTACGCCTGCCAGGGCGCGCTGCTGATCCTGGGGATCGTCGAGCCGCTGAAGCCCGATTCCGTGTCGGAGCGGCCATGAAGCGCAAGGTTCCCGAGTTGGTTCAGGCCATCGTGAGCGCTGTCCTGGGGACGGCGCTGGCCGATGGCACCATCCAGCCGGAAGAGCGCATCGTCCTGCGGGCAGTCCTGGAACAGTTCGACCTGGAAGAGGGCGACCTGATCGACGCTGCAGAGTCGCATCCCCTGCCCGTGGTGCCCGATCGGGGGTCGCTGGGATCGCTGGAGAAGATGGCCCTGATGCGTTACGCGGTGCTGGCGGCACAGGCCGACGGGTCGATCTCGCGCAAGGAGTTGGGATTCCTCAAGGAGCTGGGCAGCCGATTGGGGCTCAACCGGGAGGACTGGGAGGCGCTCGAGGAATTCTCAGCCGAGTTGTATGAGGCCTGTCGCGGTCCGGTGCAGGCCGATCGCGTCAAGGAGCTGCTGGCGAAGCACCTGGGGTAACGGCGGCTCACTTCACTTTCCGCAGGTTCAGCCCGATGGTCTTGCGGGTCCGCGCCAGCGGGCTGACGCGGACGGTCTCGACGGAGCGGCGCAGATCCTCGGCTCGAAGCTCGCGAGTCCAAGCGTTCTCGGGATCGCGCCGCATGCTGGCCACGGCAGCGCGCTTGACGATCTCCTTGAGCTGCGCCGGGGTCAGGCCGTCTGTCTGGGCGACGAGCGTGTCCAGGGGCATCTGGCTGTTCAGGCTGGCGAGGAACTGCTCCAGCAACACGCGGCGATGGCCCGCCTCGGGCGGATCGTAGACGACGATGTGGTCGACGCGTCCCGGGCGTTCGGCGAGCGCCTTCTCGAGGAATTCCCAGGAGTTGGACGTGAGCAGCACGGCCACGCGATCCCGGCTGTGCAAGCCGTCCATCTGGTTCATCAGCTCCGTGAGCACGAAGTTGGCCTGGTTGGGTTCGCGCATCTGGGCGATGCCGTCGACGTCCTCGATCACCAGGATCGAAGGCGAGAAGCGTCTCGCCAGGTCGAAACAGTCTTTGAGAGTCAAAAGAGCGTCCGACGCTACTGTGATCATCGTGTAGCCCGGCAGGCGGTTCTTCAGGTAGCGGCACGTGCTGGTCTTGCCGGTCCCCGGAGGGCCGCAGAGCAGCAGGCCGCGCTGGCACTCGACGCCGGCGGCTTCCAGTTCGTCGGTGCGGGCGAGGAAGTCGATGAACGTCTCCTCCAGCTCGATGACCAGGTGCGGTGCCAGCTGGAAGGACTCCGGGTTGGCCATCGGCAGGATGTCGATCTTGTTGGCATCGCCGGAGCGGAACGCGGGCCGAAGGAGCTGGCCTCGCAGGCAGGAGTTCTCGGACATCCAGGACTCCAGCCGCTTCATCAGGCCGGCCGCCCAGTCGACGGCGTCGTCCTTCCTGGGGATGGCTCCCATCAGGGACAGAGACGGGAAGAAGCCCTTCTCGCACTCGACCACGAACACCATCGGGAAGCGGCCTCCCGAAACGAAGAAAGCCGCGCGCGCTTCCAGGTCCTGTTTCTTGTCTGGACCGGTGCTCATCGCCTGCCGGCCCAGGGCGCCGAAGTTCGTCAACCGCCCCGTATTGAGCAGGGCGTCGAGCCGCGAGATGAGGCCGGGGAAGATCAACCCATCGATGCCCTTGGCCTCGACGGTCATCCCCTCGGCCGGGAAGAACGCCTGGAAAGCGCGGTGCAGGTCGGATTCCAGGTAGACAGGGAAGTCCTGGTTCCACCGGTGGACGTCGGTCTTGGACGACACTCCCAGGAACCGGAGGATCTGTCGTCCGATCCCGCGCCAGACGGCGACTTCGTTCTGCCACCACTTCGTCATCCGCCCGCCCAGGGTCTCGAGGTCCATCATCGCATTCCCTTCGGCCCCCAGCCGGGGCCCCCGTCGTTCGTAGGACGTGCGCGGTTGGCCAGGGGTTCAAGGAAAGTTGGGGCTAGGGGAGGGGCTACGGGCTACGGGCCACGGGCCACGGGCCACGGGCTCCGGGCTACGGGCCACGGGCTACGGGCTACGGGCCACGGGCCACGGGCTACGGGCCTTGACCCATGAACCATCGGCAAAAACCGTCGGACCGGGTTGCCGGTTGAAGCGCAGAACGCGGAAAACCCGTAGCCCCTAGCCCGGAGCCCGGAGCCCCTAGCCCGGAGCCCCTAGCCCGGAGCCCGGAGCCCCTAGCCCGGAGCCCCTAGCCCGGAGCCCCTAGCCCGGAGCCCCAAGCCCGGAGCCCCTCGTCCTACTTCTCTTTGAGTTCGAAGCTGCCGTCCCAATCGTCGGGCGGCGGGTTCTTGATCATCTCCGCGGTCCGCTCGAGCCACAGGTTCGAGGGGCGGTCCTTCGGGTTGATCTCGACAGCGCGGATGAAGCAGCGGTGGGCCTTCTCGAAATGGTGGGCGCCGCCCCAACGCATCCCCTCGTCGTAGGCGCCGAGCATCGCCTCGCGGGCCTCGTCGAACTTGGCGTCGCGCATGCCGAGGAGCTGATAGACCGTCACGCCCTGATGCTTGCCCTTGACCTTGACGCGATCGATCTCGCGCACGCGGCACTCGTCGGCCGCCTTGGCGAAGGTGAACTCGCTGATGAGCACTTCGGTTCCGTAGTACTTGTTGGCGCTCTCCAGCCGCGAGGCCAGGTTCACGCCGTCGCCGATGGCGGTGTACTCCATCTTCTTCTCGGAGCCGATGGTCCCGCAGAGCACCTCGCCCGAGGACAGGCCGATGCCGGTGTAGATCGGCGCCTTCCCCTCGCGCATCCGCTTGTCGTTGTAGATGCGCAGCCGGTTGCCCATCTCGACGGCGGCATGCACGGCGTGGACGGCGTTGTTCGGATGATGAACGGGCGCCCCGAAGATCGCCATGATCGCGTCGCCGATGAATTTGTCGAGGGTGCCTCCGAAACTGAAGATCGCGTCGACCATGTGGCTGAAGTATTCGTTCAGCATCATCACGGTTTCCTGGGCGCCAATCTTCTCGGTGATCGTGGTAAAGCTGCGGATGTCGCTGAAGAGGATGGTGACGTCCTGGCGGGCCCCCTTCATCAGCGCCTCCCAATCGCCCGAGAGCAGCCGCTCCGCGACGTCCTTGGAGAGCAGGCGCGTCATCATCGAGCGTGTCCGCTTTTCCCGCGTCATGTCCTCCAGGATCGCTACGCTGCCGACCGTCGCACCGGTGCGCTGGTCCTTGAGCGGCTGGATCGACACGTTCATCGACAGGTCGACGCCGGTGGCCGTCTTGTAATCCCGGTCGTACTCCGTCAAGGCCTGGCCCGAGTCCATGACGCGCTGGAACTTTTCCCCGAACTGTTCGGCCCCGGCGCCCAGGACCTCCGAAATGTTCCTGGAGACGATCTCCGGCTGTTCGATCTCGAGGATGCGAGTGGCCGCTTGGTTCGCCAGCGTCAGCCGCTTCTTCGTATCGACCGACATCACGCCGTTGGACATGTTGTTCAGCACCGACTCCAGGTAGTTCTTCAGGTGCAGCACGTTGTCGAAGAGCTGGGCATTCTGCAACGCGATCGCCGCCTGGGCGCTGAACGCCTTGAGCAGCTGCTCGTCGTCGGGCGTGAAGATGCCCTTCTTCTTGTTGATGAGCTGGGTGACGCCCATCACTTCGCCGGCGTTGTTGCGGATCGGCATGCAGAGGATCGTCTTGGTTCGGTAGCCGGTCTTCTTGTCGAACGCCTGGTTGAAGAGCGGGCTCTCGTAAGCGTCCTTGATGTTGAGCGGCTCGCCCGTCGTGGCCACGTGGCCGGCGATGCCAACGGTCTTCGGGAACCGGATCTCCTTGACCTCGCCGCCTTGCGTGCTGTTGCTCCAGAGCTCGTTGGTCTCTTTGTCGATGAGGAATAGCGTGGCCCGATCGGCCTCCAGGATGTCGCAGGCCTTCCCCATGATCGTCTGGATGAGCGCCGGCAAGTCGAGCTGGCTCGAGAGGGCGTTGGCCACGTTGAGCAGCGATTCCACCTGGCGCTGCTGCGCCATCACGCGCTCGTAGAGTTGCGCGTTCT
>JACQFU010000477.1 GCA_016199905.1 Candidatus Wallbacteria bacterium | reverse complement strand
CGCCGCGCTCCACAGCCGGCGGGGGCGGTTTGTTTTCACGGGACATTCCGGGTCCGATTCAACGTTGGTTGCCTGGGGTTCGGAGTGCGTCTTTGGCCACGACGGAGGCGGCGAGGTCGGCGGGCGCCTGGTCGTCGGCGCGGCCATCCGTGGCCGATGCGAGTTGCCAGGCTGGCGTGTCGCTGAAGGGAGCACTCTTTTGCAGGGGGACGTCGGCCGCCCGCGTCGACGGGTTGTAGCCGGGGCTGCCCAAGCTGGTGCCGCCCGGACGCGCGGAGGGCTTCTTCACAGACCGGGCGGGCCGGTACGTGGCCTGTTCGAGGCCGCCGGGAGTGCTCTTGCGCGGCGCAGCCGTGGCGGTCCGGGTGGGCAGTCCGCCCGACTGGCCGCCGGCGCCTCGCAGACTCAGCGAGACGTTGCAGCCCCCGGTGGGCATAACGAGCAGGGCGAGTGTCAGCGCGAGATTCATCGGAGTCCGGGTGGCGGCGGTCGGGTTCATCTGGAGCCTCCTTGGCGTCGAGCCGTGTCGCCAAAGACCTACTCAAGGGAAGTGCCAACGTCGCGGGAGGCCCGAAACACCGCCATAGATGAGCACTCTCGGCGATGAGGGCGGCCGGCGTGCAGCCGAAGGACCGCACGATTTCCGAGTGGCCTGAAGACGGATCGCTCGAAAAGCGAGCGGGGTACGAGCCGACCTTGACGCGGCACGCCTCTTGCGATGACCGCCGAACTGTGACTGAATCCCCTATAAGCGCCTTTGTGTCCTGGAGGGTCGTCCTGGACGCCATTCCCATTCCCGTTTTCGTGGTGGACGACGACATGCGCATCAAGGGCCTCAACGCGGCCGGCGCCAAGATGATCGGCGACACACCCGAGGTGGTGCTGCGGCGCAAGAGCGGCGACGTGCTGCACTGCATCCACTTCACCGAACACCCGGCGGGTTGCGGCCGTTCGTACGCCTGCCAGGACTGCTTGGTTCGAGGCTCGGTCACGCGGGCGCTCACGGATGGGAAAGTCGTGCGAAGGCGAAGCCGTTTGGATATCGTGCGCGAGGGACACGTGGTCCCGGTCCACCTTCTGGTAACCGCCTCGCCGCTGCCCGACACCGATCCTCCGCTGTCGTTGCTGATGTTGGAGGACATCGGCAGCGTGACGGAAATCTTGGGGTTGGTTCCGGTCTGCGCGTGGTGCAAACGTCTGCGAACGGAAGAGGGCAACTGGGAGTCCCTGGAGACGTACCTGAACGTTCGCCTCGAGCTGGACGTTACGCACGCGCTCTGCCCCGAGTGCCACCGGCGGGAGTTCGCGGACGTCTAGTCCCTTCGCCCGGTATCATGCACGTAGAGCCGCCGGCGGCGGGCGGCGGGCGAGGTGAGCTTGGGCGCGTCGAAGAAGAGGCTATCGAGATCGCTGGAGAGCGCCATTCTCTGGTCGGCCACTTTGGGCTTGTACGTTGAGGCGGCAGTGCTGTTCGGGCTGGCGCTGTACCCGTCCCTAGCAATGCTGAGCAGGGTGCGATCTTCCGTGTCGAACGCGGCGCCGGCACTGCAACTTCTGTCGATGGCCTTGGCACTGGGAGCATTGCCGTTCGTGTCGGGCTGCACGCTCTGCGTGCTGGTGGCGGCGCTCCGGAGGCTGACGATGCTCGACCTGAGGCCAGGGCGCTACGCCTACATCTCGCGTGAAAGCTTCCGGTGGGCCTCCTACAACGCGCTGATCCTGCTGGTGCGCTTCACGTTCATGAACTTCATGCGCGTCACGCCGCTGCTGCCGGCGTTCCACCGGGCGATGGGCGCCGAGATCGGGCCGGGAGTGCAGATCAACACCAACGTGATGGCCGACAGCTGTCTCCTCACCATAGGAAGCGACTCGGTCATCGGCGGCGACGTCACGTTGATCTGCCACTCGGCCGAGCGGGGCGAACTGGTGCTGGCGCCGACGAGGATCGGCTCCCGGGTGACAGTCGGGCTGATGGCGGTGGTGCTGCCCGGAGTGGAGATCGGGGACGGCGCCACCGTGGCGGCGCACAGCGTGGTGCCCAAGGGAACTCGAATCCCGCCCGGCGAGCTATGGGGCGGTGTCCCGGCGCGGCGGATCCGGCCCGCGGCTACATCAGAGGAAGCTGGCCGTGAGGGCCCGGAGGGGCGAGAATTGCGATGAACCCAGACGCCTGCTTCTTCTGGTGAAGATTCCAAAAAGACCAAGCAGAGGTGGGATGCGGGACTCCAAAGTTCATGTTCGAGAGAACGCTCCGGCATCAGGCTTTCGACCGTGACGACGTCTTCGACGTCGGCGGTATGGCGGCGAAGCCTCCACCAGGGATAGGGATGAAGTCCAACCTCACGGCAGCAGCCAGAGGTTGAAGTTGCCGTACGACTCGCGCAAGCGGTAGCCGGCTTTCTGGAGCGCTTCCGTCCAGTCGTAGTGCTGGGTCCACTTGCCCGCGATGACGAGGCGGACCCGATGCGTCGCAAGACAGCGGTCGATGCCGGCGCGGGTGATGAGCCGATAGCGGTCGAGGTCTTTCTCGTCGAGTTTGTCGGCGATCAGCAAGCCGAAGGGGTTCTCCATTCCGGGCAGCTGCCGCGCGTGCGTGGTGAGCAGCAGACCGCACCAGGCGCTGAGAACCTCTTCCCCTGGCCGGGTCCACTCGTCGATCCGCCGGGCGATCCGGGTCACCGTGCCGAACTTGCGGTCGACGACCTGCGCCGGGTCGCGGATGCCGCCCACGTCGCGGCCCCAAGAAAGATAGCGCGCGAAGTCGACGGGGCTGACGGCGACGTAGGCGATCGCCAAGCCCAGCGCCAATCGCCGGAAGACGGTCCGCGCAGCCTCGCAGTCCGCCGGTCGCAGCAGCTCCTCGGCCGAATGGACGAAGTGAAGCGCGGTCACGATCAGGAAAGGAAAGACGACGCAGAAGTACTGCGGCATTGCCGGCGTGGGGAGGATGCCCATCAGGGCCAGGGCCGCCGAGAACCAGAACGCGGTGGCGAGCGGCGTCCGGCGTGTGAGAGCGGCCGTGGCATGCCCCAGGCTGAAGAGGAGCAAGATGCAGAGTTGGAAAGCTTCTGCCCCCTCGCTCGAGACGATCCCGGCCAGGTGCAGCAGTACGGCGGCCTTCTGGGTGAACGAGCCGATCAGCCCGCCCTCGCTGCGGATGGCGTGGTAGCCCAGGTTGTTGAACCAGAACCGTTGCGGGTCCGGCAACAGAAACGGCAGGCAGACGAGCAGTCCCAGCACGGTGCCGGCCGTCAAGGCCGCGCAGGCTGCCGGGACCCGGCGGCGCGCGCTCTCCTCGGTCAGGATGTGAGCCAGGCAGCCCAGGCCCGCGACGACGAACGTCAGGCGCGCGTCCACCGCCAGCCCAAGGAAGAAACCGGCCCAGGCGTAGCGGCGCAGGTCGCTGCCTCGCGGCAGCGCACAGTAGCAGGCCATCAGGAAGAAGGTCGCGATCGAGTAGGTCTTCACGATGGGGAACCAGCCGACGCAAGGCCCGCAGACCGAATAGGCCGCAAGCGCACCCCAGGCGTAGCGGCGGTCCTCGAACAGCTGCTCGCAATGCCGGAAGAGAAGCGTGCCGATGCCCGCGCCCAGCAGCGCCGAGAACGCCCGCGCCACGTGCCAATCGATGCCCAGCAGCCACATCCAAGCGCCGTAAAGGCACGGCAGCAGCGGCATTTGCGGATAGAAGAAGTCGGTATAGAGCCGCCGGCCCTGCGCGAGATAGGCCGCCGCCGGAACGTAGAATCCCTCATCGGCGTCGAGGAAGCGGATCCACGCCAGCGCCAGGAAGTAGGCGAGCTGAGCCAGGAAGACGGCCTGGAGGGGGAGGAGCCTCGGGGGCGCGGCGTGTGGGTTGGGGGGGCTGAGAGTGGCGTCAGGCAAGCGGGATCACGTCCGGGAGCGGGGAGCGCGGGGGGGGGGGGCGGGGAGACGATGGGAGGATTTGAAACCGAAATCCAAAGGCCGAAATCTGCAAATCGAGACTGAGCAACAGAAGACAGACGATCGCCGACAGAAAATGAGGGCCCCGTCTTCGGTCGATAATCGTCTGTCTTCTGTCGCTCAGTCAACTATCGCTCCGTCTCAAATTTCAAATCTCCCATCTTCAATCTGCTCTCCTCCCCCCCTGCCCCGCCTTGCTCCTCCCTGCCCCCTGGGTCTATCGTGATCCTCATGAATCCCAATAGCGAGCGCATTCCCGATATCCGGTGCGAGGACTTCTACGCGGTCGATACGGCATTCCAGGCGCTGCTCGCGCGGCACCTCGACGCCACGGCGATGGACTGGGCCAAGCCGCGGCTTCACCGGATGGGGCGGCTCGCGGCGGGAGAGATCGATACGCTGGCCTTCGAGGCCGACGCCAATCCGCCCGAGCTGGCGCCCTACGATCGGCAAGGCGAGCGGACGGAACGAATCGCGATCCATCCGTCTTATGCGCGGCTCAAGGAGATCGCTTATGGCGAAGGGATCGTCGCCGATTTCTATTCTCCGGAGGTCCGCCGTCTCCTCGGCAAACAGACCCACCGCGTCAAGTTCGCCCTTGGCTATGTCTTTTCCCAGGCCGAACAGGGGCTCTACTGCCCCATCTGCATGACCGACGGCGCAGCGCGGCTGATCGAGCAATTTGGGACCGAGGAACTCAAGTCGACCATGCTGGCGAAGCTCGGGTCGCGGCCGCCGGACTACTGGCAAGGCGCGATGTTCCTGACGGAGAAACAGGGCGGCAGCGACGTCGGCGCTTGCGACACCGTCGCGAGCAAGGCGCCGGACGGCAGCTGGCGGCTCACGGGCGACAAGTGGTTCTGCTCCAACGCCGAGACCGACCTGGCGATGGTTCTTGCCCGGCCGGAAGGGGCGCCCGCGGGGACGCGGGGGCTGGCGCTCTTTGCGATGACGCGGCGCCTGCCGGACGGCAGCCTCAACCCCTGGTTCGTGATGAGGCTCAAGAGCAAGCTCGGGACGCGGTCGATGCCGACGGGCGAGGTGCGGATCGAGGGGGCCGTCGCGCACCTGATCGGCGACGCCGGCCGAGGGTTCATCTATATGACCGAGATGCTGAACCTGTCGCGGCTCTACAACGCCGTGGCGTCGATATCGCTCATCCGGCGCGCTTTCTGGGAGGCGGCGAGCTACGCGAAGGCGCGGCAGGCCTTCGGCAAGACGCTCTCGAGTTATCCGATGGTCCAGGACACGCTCGTGGCGATGGCGCTGGAGCTGGAAGCGGCTTGCGCGCTGGTCTTCGAGACGGTCGCCTGTCTCGACCGCCTGGATGCGGGGGAAGCCTCGGTGCGGCCGCTTCTGCGCATCCTGACGCCCCTGGGAAAACTCTTCACGGGACGGCTCGCGGTGAGATGTGCTTCGGAGTCGGTGGAGATGTTGGGTGGGAATGGGTACGTCGAGGACCGCGTGACCTCGCGGCTCTACCGGGACGCCCAGGTGCTGCCGGTCTGGGAGGGAACGACGAACATTCTGGTGCTCGATTGCTTCCGGGCGATGGCGAAGGAGGGTTCGCTTTCGGCATTCGTCGAGACGATGCGGGCCCGCAAGGGCGCGTTCGGAGGAGAGTCGGCCGGGGTGCTCGACCCGCTGGTGCGGGGGCTGGAGTCCGAGGCTGCGGACCTGATGAGGTCGGAGGGTGACGGATGGACGGTCGGCGCGCGCCACTGGTGCGAGAGGGCGGCTCGCGCCTTCGAAGCCGTGCTGCTCTGCGACGCCGCGGCGAAGGGCGGCGAACGGGAGAAGACGGCTGCCCAGGCGTTCCTGACGCGGTTCGTCACGGCGCCCGGCCGGCCGCCGCGCCCCGCGGACCTTGCGGCGCAGTTCGCGACGCTCGTTTGACGCGCTAGTCTGCCAATCGGAGCTTCGCTCCGAACCTGACCAGAGGGTCCAGGGGGAAGCTCTCCCCTGGCAGGGTTCAGGGCGACATTGGGCTACGCCTTGACCTTGCCTCGCGTCAGCGCGTCGAGCCGGCCGCGCAGCGAGCGGACCTCGTCCAGCAGTTCGCGGGCCCAGTCCGGAGGCGAGGCCGGCGGAGCCGTCTCCCCGCGAGTCTCGCCAGACTCCGGCGACGACGCGGGATCCGGGCGGTTGTCGTCCAGCGGCGCCAGGTCGCTTCGCGGGATGCCGAGGATGTCCGCGAAACGGTCGAGGGCCGTGGGACTGAGACGGCCGTTGGCCTTGAGCACGAGGTCGAGTTGCTTGGGCGTGATTCCCAGCTTCGACGCGGCCTGCCCCAAGGTCCCGAACCGTTCCTGGATGCGCGAGCGCAGACGCATGCGCAACTCGCCGGCGACCGGACCTTCGAGCGCGAGCACCTCGAAGAGCGAAACGCCGACTGCCCGCGAGAAGCCGAAGAGGTAGAACACGTCGACGGCCGCGTCACGGCCATTCTCCAGGTTCAAGACTCCCTGGCTCGAGATTGGATAACCCGAGTCCGTAAGTTTCTGCGCCAGGGTCTCCGTCGAATCGATCCCCGCGCGCACGCGCAGGGTTCGCAGCCGGCTCCCCAGCTCCCGGGCCGTATTCAAGTCGTCGGACATCGCAGTGGGGACGATACCGAATCCGGAGTGCCGAATGCCACTGCCGGGATGACTCTCCTCACGTTCCGTGACCGCTGAATTTGCGGCGGCCGGCTTCCCAGATAGCGCGGCAGATCCAGGCCAGCACGGCGATCCAGAGCAACTCTTGCGCAAAAGTGATCAGGAAGTCGCCGAGCGACATCCCCACGAGCAGCGCCTGCACGGGCGTGTGGAAGAGAAAGTGAAAAGGCAGTGCGAGCGCGATCTTGGCCAGCCAGTCGGGGAAGATCCAGAGCGGGATCGTGAACCCCGAAAGGAACCCGGAAAGAAAGGCAAACATGAATGCCAGGCCCCAAACCCGCTCCAGCCAGAAGGTCAGCATCCCAACGCAGCTGTAGATCGCCAGGTGAATCAGGTTCGATGGGACCAGCAATGCCAGGAACTCGAGAAGACGCACGGGCGTCGGCTCCAGCTCGTGGAAGAAGACCATCACTCCGAGCACGAGCGGGAAGAGCAGCACCAGATTGACGCAAAATGACGCGAGCGATCGGCCCGCCATGACCGTCCAGTACGGGATCGGCCGGACGTAGTAGCCGACCAGGTCGCCCGAGTTGATCGCGTTCTCCAGCTCCTCCACGATCGGGAAGGGAGAGGCCAGCCGCGCCAGCAGGAGCACCGTCAGGTAGTAGGGGACCACGCTGCCGGGCCCCTTCGGAAATGTGCCGCTGGCGAAGATCGAGGTCCAGAGCGATAGGTAGAGCGCGACTTCGATAGGGTAGGTGAACACCTTGAACGCCAAGTTGGCCGCGTACTGCCGGTAGTTCTTGAGCGCGGCGACGAAGAAGCCGGCGAAGATGCGGAGCGCGATGGTCATGGGAGTGGAAGACTAGTAGAGCGTTTTCAAATCAACGCTACAGTCCAAGCATCATGGTTCATGCCAAGAGGAAAGACCT
>JACQFU010000476.1 GCA_016199905.1 Candidatus Wallbacteria bacterium | reverse complement strand
TTGCAAGGAAAAAGTACCAACAGGAAAACCGCTGAACCGCCAAACCCCATGCTGGCTCATGGGTTTCAGTCTCCGCCCAATGTTAGACCCAAGCTCAACCCGCAGCGGTTTGGCCGGCTAGCCAGGAGACTCCGGCTAGGGGCTACGGGCTACGGGCTACGGGCTACGGGCGAGGGGCGAGGGGGGGCGAGACGGGAACTGTGAGGGCCTTGGCTAGATTGTAACTGGGAGTCTCTTCGAAGGCCCGGAGCCGGTAGCCCGGGGCCGGTAGCCCGTAGCCCGTAGCCCGTAGCCGGTAGCCCGTAGCCGGTAGCCCGGGGCCGGTAGCCCGTAGCCCGGAGCCCTCAGCCGTAGCCCGTACCCGGGGCCCTTGCTCAGGCCGAGCCGGTCCAGCGCCGCAAGAGCCCGGGCCAGAACGGGAGCAGGAGTGCCAGGTTCAGCAAGAGGCCGTTGCGCAAGCTAACGACGAAGCGGGCGCGTTCCTCGGCGTCTTCCCACCAGCGCGGATTCCAGGGCTTCTGGGACGGCCTGGAGCTGTCGGGCTGTCCGAGCCGCTCCCGGTCCTCCTCGGCCGCGGTGTGGTGGTGGAGAGCGTGTTCGTGCGCTGGAGGACTCGGCGAGGCTCCGGCGGGCCTGGCAGGAGGGACAACGCCGAGGAGGCGGAAGATCTCGTGACCGGCATCCAGCCGGTTGGGGAGGGCGAGCCAACGGAGCGCCGCCGGACGGTTGCCGGCGCGATAGTTGTTCACGGCCAGCAATCCAACGAGCTGTCCCTGGGAGAAGACGAAGCCGCTGGGAGCGTCCGGGTCGGGGAGTTTCTTCCGCAGCTCGAGGGCCCGTTTGAAGTAAGGGATGGCGCGCGCGGGCTGGAGGAGGTCCACGGAGTAGTGGACGCCGATCTGGCCGAGCAGCTCGGAGCAGAGCGGATCGGCGGCGTTCCAGGCGACGCCGGTTTCGAGCAGCTCCAGACCTTCCTTGGGTTTGTCGAGTCCGTAGATCAGGTGGTTTCCGCCGAGACTGAAAGCTTCGATGAAGTGGGGATCGAGGTAGGTGATGAGGCCGTAAAGGGGGACGATGTCCGTGTTGGCGGCCATGGTGACGCCGACAGCCCCGTCGCCCAGCTGAATCTTGCGGCCTTCGTGGGCGTAGCGGTCGATCTTCAGGTAGAGCAGCCTGGCGAGCAGTCCGCGGATCTCGTAGGAGAGGTTCCCCAGGAACGAGCGGAGCAGGCCGGCGGCGGAAGAGGCGGGGCCCGGCGCTGTCGGATCGTCCTCGTCGAAGGAGTCGAGCGCGCAATCGAGTCGAAAACCGAAGGCCAGGAGCAGCAGGATCAGCGCCGCCGCTGCGCCCGGGCTCGACAATCCTCGGATCATCCTACAGCTCCTTTGACTCCAGAACCCAACGGCAAGCCAGCAAGGCCGCGGCCACGTAGAGCAGGGCGTACGCGAGAAGCGCCGCCAGGAACATCGGAGGCACGCTGTAACCGTGCACGACGACGTAACGGCTGTCGAAGTGCGAGAGGTCCGGGACGAGCGCCAGCGCCGCCGTCGCGCCGAAACGAAGCCAGGCCGGAGAGCCGGCGAGAAACGTCGTCGCAATCCAGTTGGAGAGATGGGCCACGGCATAGAGAAAGATCGCCGAGAAGAAGGCGACCAGCCGTGTCAGCACCAGCGAGAGCAACATCACCATCGCGCCATAGACGGCCAGCTCGAGCAGGACCAGCCCCGCTCCGGAGATCAGGTCCCAGTGCGGCTTCCCCGCGTAGAGCCAGACCAGGCCGAAGACTTCCGCCATCAGCGGCACCAGGTTCGCCGCCAGCAGTCCGACCAGCGCCAGGTACTTGCCCAGGACGATCGTGAAACGGTCGACGGGCTTGGACGCAAGGAAGTGGACGCCTCGAGTGTCCATCTCATAGGGCAGCAGCTCCGTGGCGGCGAACAACGCCAGCAGAAACCCGAAGGACGAGAGAGCGAACATACTCACGTCCTTCAGGAACTTGATCTGGACGCCGGTCTGGTAGAACGAGACCGAGCCCGCCGCGGCGACCACGGCGGCGGTCGCCAGGAGCAGGATCAAGTACACCTTTTCCCGAAAGGCCTTCTTCAGGGTGAAGTGGGCGATGGTCAGCGCTGAGTTCATCGAACGGCGATCAGTCGCGGTCGCTGGCGGCGTCCTGCCCGACCTGGGCCAGAAAGATCTGCTCGAGGGTCTTGCCCGGGTGCCGGGCCATCAGCTGGGCCAGCGGCTCGTCGGCAGCCAGGACACCCCGGTGCAGGATGGCGGCCCGGTCGCAGACCTCGGCCGCGTCGAGGAGCTGGTGGGAGCTGAAGAAGACGGTACCGCCGCCGGCCCGAAACTCTCGCAGCAAGTCCTTGAGCATGGCACGACCGACGGGGTCGAGGCCGCTGAAGGGCTCGTCCAGCAAGAGGAAGGCGGGGTCGCCCACGAGGGCCTGCGCCAGTCCCAGCCGCTGGCGCATGCCGCGCGAGTACGTGCGAATGGGGCGATCGAGCGCCTCGCCGGCCAGACGGACCCGGTCGGCGGCGGCGTCGATCTTCGCGCCGCGGATGCAACCCCGGAGCCGGTGGAGTCGCGCCGCGTAATCGAGCAGTTCGCGGCCGGTCAGGTACTCGTAGTAGAACGGGTTCTCGGGGAGGTATCCGGCCCGGGCCAGCGCCCGCGGATCGCCGGTGGGGTAACCGAAGAGAGTGCCTTCGCCCGAAGTCGGGCGAGCGAACCCGAGCGCGATCCGGTTCGTCGTGGACTTGCCGGCTCCATTCAGTCCGAAATATCCGAGGATCTGTCCCGCGGCCAGCTCTAGCGTGATCCCCTTCAGCACCGTCCGCGAACCGTAGGCCTTGGTCAGGTTTCTGAAGGCGAGGATCGCTTCCACGCCCGCTATTCTAGCGTCTCCCGCGGAGGCTGCGGAGCCCCCAAGCCCCAAACCTCAGATGCCCGGGAAGTGCTGGGCGACGCAGCGGCGGCAGTACCACCGGTCGTTCTTCTTCTTGAGACCGTGGGTCATGTCGAGCTCGCCGCAGCTGGTGCACTTGACCGAGTCGGTGAAGAGCGTGACTTCCATGGTTTCTCCTCCGGAGCGCCGCGCGCGCCCCTTTCGGTATCCATCGGCATGCGGCTTCCGGCGATCCAGCCCATCCTTTCCGATGCCCGAAACCTTTTTTCAGGCTTGTCACGGCCAACTCCGGATGTTATCCTTCCGGGCTCACCATCGAGGGCTCGTACTAGAAACGAAAGCAAAGCCCAGGTGCGGGGCGCCGGCGTCCGGACGGCAAGGAACAAGAGCGGGAAGAACCCCCGCTTCCCGGAGAGAACTATGAGCCACCTCAGGCCGCTCCTCGGATGGTCCCTCTCTCTTCTGCTCCTCGCCCCGGCCCTGCAGGCCGCGACGTCCCCTCAGCTGCTTCGCGTCTACTTCCATGATAGGAAGGACGTGCGCGCCCTGGCCAAGAGCGGCGCCGACATCGTCCGCCACGGCGACCACTGGCTCGAAGTCGTCGTTCCTGGCGACGACGAGGTCTCGACTCAGTCGACGATCCACATCCAGCGCATCCTGTCGCGCTTCGACAAGCAAGAGGTGCTGGTCAAGAACCTGGACAGCCTGCTCGACCAGTTCCAGGGCCGCCCGGATCTGGGCGTCTACCACACCGTCAAGGAAGCTCACGACGAGCTGGCCGCCTACGCCAAGCAGTACCCACAGATCTGCCGCGTCGAGTCGATCGGCAAGACCTTCGAAGGCCGTGACATCGAGGCCCTCGTCGTCGGTCCCCAGGGCGCCAAGGCGGCGGGCAAGCCGAAATTCATGTTCTGCGGCGCCCACCACTCCCGCGAATGGATCTCCGTCGAGGTGCCGATGACGCTGGCCAAGAAGCTCGTCACCGGCTACGCCACCGACCCCGCCACCAAGGCGCTCGTCGACAGCCGCATCACCTGGATCATCCCGGTCCTCAATCCCGACGGCACCAACTACTCGCAGACCGCATCCAAGATGTGGCGCAAGAACCGCCGCAAGAACTCCGACGGCAGCTTCGGCGTCGACCCCAATCGCAACTACGGCTATCAGTGGGGCGGCCTGGGCGCCAGCACCTACCCCGACAGCGACACCTACCGCGGCGAGGCCGGCTTCTCGGAGCCCGAGACCGCCGCCATCCGCGACCTGGCCCGCCGCGAGCATTTCGCCGCAGACATCAGCTTCCACAGCTACAGCGAGCTCGTCTTCTGGCCGTGGAGCTACTCCGACGACCACATCGACGCGGCGCACGAGACGCTCTACAAGAAGTTCGCGACCGATATGGCCGCCATCAACGGCTACACCGCCGAGAAGTCGAGCGACCTCTACGCCTCCAGCGGCGACTTCGACGACTTCATGTTCGGCGACACCAAGGCCTGCTCATTCACCATCGAGCTGGCCCAGACGTTCGTCCCCGCCGAGAGCGAAGTGCCGGACATCTGCGAGAAGAACTCCAATGTCTGCCTCTGGGTGATGAAGAACCTGGAGGACGCCTTCCCGCGCATGGCCCACACGCCGCCCGCCTCCGGCACCGCCGACGGGTTCAACGTGCAGGTCACCCTGAACAAGGACCTCTATCCCGACGACAACGCTTCCAGCGTCTCGGCCGTCTATTCGACCGCAGACGGCTCGATCGCCTCGACCGAGTTGCCCGCCGTGGCTGGCCAGAAGGCAGCCTTCAGCGGGATGATCCCGGCCAAGGCCAAGGCCTACCACTTCGAGTACAAGGCCTCCGACGGCCAGACCGTCCGGTGGCCTCCGTACCGGGACTTCGACGCCCCGGCCTCGCCCCAGCAGCGGGTGGCGCGGTAGGAAGGTCGAGCCTCCTGGCCTATCGGCCAATTCCTGCCGATACATAGGAATGAATTGAGCGATTGGGCGGCCGCAACGGCCGCCCGTCGTGCATGCCACGCACAGTCGACCTCCTCACGCCCATGCCCAGAAAGATCCGCGTTGGAATCATCTACGGCGGCCGCTCCGGCGAACACCTGGTGTCGGTGGCCTCCGCGGCGTCGCTGGTCCAGTCCCTCGATGGCGCCAAGTACGACCTGGTGCCGATCGGCATCAGCCGCGAGGGGCGGTGGCTGGTCGCCGCCGAGCCTGCCCAGTTCCTGGAGTCGGGTATTTCGATGAAGTCGTTGCCGGCAACGGAATCGAGTGCGCAGGCGGCGGGGGGCACGGCATTGCCTGTTCCCACATCCGGGAAGAACGTGATCCTGGCAGACGTGGTCGGCGACTCGATCGACGTGGCCATTCCGCTGGTGCACGGCACCTACGGTGAAGACGGGACCTTGCAGGGCCTTCTCGAAATGGCCGGAGTGCCGTACGTCGGCGCCGGCGTGCTGGCAAGCGCTGTCGGGATGGACAAGATCGTGATGAAGAAGCTGCTGACCTCCAGCGGCTTGCCGGTCGCCGACTGGCTCGGCTGGCGCCGCGCCGAGGTCGAGACCGAGGCCTCGATGCGCCAGGCCGTCGAGGCAGTGTCGTCTCGGCTTGGATTCCCGGTCTTCGTGAAGCCGGCCAACGGCGGCTCCAGCGTCGGCATGACGAAGGTGAAGGACCCGGAGAAGCTGCCGAGCGCGATCCAGGCGGCCCTCGCCTACGACACCCGAGTGATCGTCGAAAAGGGGATCGTCTGCCGGGAGATCGAGTGCAGCGTCATCGGCAATGCGCAGCCGGAAGTCTCCGTCCCGGGCGAGATCACCTACACTAGCGAGTTCTACGACTACGAGACGAAGTACACTCCGGGAAAGATGCAACTCGTCGCCCCCGCGCCACTCGACGCCGAGACCACGCGCCTGGTGCGCCAGATGGCCGCAGACGCCTACCGGGCGCTGGAGTGCGAGGGGATGGCGCGACTCGACCTGTTCATCGAGAAGCCCTCGGGGAAGATCCTGGTCAACGAGATCAACACCATCCCCGGTTTCACGTCGACCTCGGTCTTCGCAAAGCTCTGGGAAGCGACGGGCGTGCCTTACGGCGCCCTCCTGGACAAGCTGATCGGCCTGGCGCTGGACCGGTACCGAGAGCGGCGCGACCTGGCCGGCCTCAAGTAGCCGTCCGCGGTTCGTAGAGCACGCGACGCGCGTCGGTCGCCACCACTCTCAGAAACGCCGCCCCCGGCAGGGCGAGCAGCAGGCCATAGAGGCCCGCCAGGTTCTGCCCCAGGGCAAGCGCGAACAGGATAGCGATCGGGTGCAGCCCCACGTGGCCGCCCATGATCCGCGGCTGAAAGAACAGGCCGTCGAGCGCCTGCACCGCCAGGAACAGCAGCAGCAGGCCGCCCAGGGACCAGACGGCGTCCATCGAAAAACCCCACTGCAAGAGCACGATCAGGCAAGCCGCCCCGACTCCCAGGGCCGCGCCGAGATAGGGGACGAAGCAGGCCGCGCCCGAAAGCGGCCCCAACAGAGTCGCATAGGGGATGCCCAGCACCAGCAACCCCAACGTCATCACCGCTCCGTAAAGGAGACAAATGATGAGCTGGGCCCGGATGTAGCCGCCCAGCGCCACGTCCAGGCGGTGAACGAAGTCGTCGAACCACGGCCGATAGTCTTGCGGAATGGCATTCTCCACGCCGGCGCGCATCCGTTCCCAGTCCGTCAACATGTAGAAGAGGATGAGAGGCACGACGGCCAGGCTCGCGCCCGCGGCGAAGATGCTGACCGACAACGACGCCAGGGTCTGAAGTTGCCGGCCGACGAATCGGGCGGCCGCGTCCAGAATGGTGCCGATGGTGCCAATAGTGTTGGCGTCGGCCGTGAATCGCCTGAGGTTCTCGCGCACCAGCGGAATCGTCTCCAGCCGCGCCTGATACTCCGCGACCGACTTGCGGACGATCGTCTGGTACTCGACCGGCGAGCGCGCGGAGACCTTGTCGGCCAATGCGTAGAGGTTGGAGCCCGCGGAAACGATCAGCGGGAAGCCGAACAGCGCGACGACCGTCACCAGCCACAGGAAGAACATCAGTACGGCGATGGTCCGCGTCCCCGCGGGGCGCAAGCGGCGGCGGGCTTCTTCGCTGCGGGGAAGCTTTTGCAGCAGGTGCTGGATGGCCGTGACGACCGGATTGAGCAGGTACGCGAGCACACCCGAGAGCACGAAGGGCGCCATGACTCCGGGACAACTGTAGGTTAGGGTCATCGGCAGCCCCAGCGCCAGGACCATCGCGACCGTCGAACGGTGCGGCAATGGCAACTGAAGGACAGCGCGGGGCGTCTCGTCGGCCATCGTCGTCACTTGCCTGCGATCATCTTGAGGGAGACCAGCAGCAGAAAGACGCCGAAGGCCTGGCGCAGCCTGTTCGGATCGATCTTGGCGACGAGGCCCGAGGAAAGCCAGATGCCGAAGACGAACCCGACGATGAGGTAGCCCGCCAGTTCCAGGTCGACGTTGCCGTCCTTGTAGTACTGGAGGAACCCGGGCAGCCCCACTGGCAGGAGCAGCATCGCGAGGCTCGTCCCCTGGGCGCGCTGCTGCGGCATGCCGTAGAGCAGGACCAGGGCCGGAATCAGGAACACGCCGCCGCCGACGCCGAAGAAACCGCTCACGACGCCGGTCAGCAGCCCGAGAAGGACAGTCTGAATCGATTGCATGGCGGGGCCACAATACAACAGTGTCGAGCCGCTCTCGCGGGACGCGGCCGATCGAGGATGCGATTGGCCGCATTCCCACTAGCCATGCGGGCACTCGTCTGCTATTATGTCCCGCTCCCCTCGTTACGCCCAAAAACCAATCGGAAAGGAGTCCGAAAGATGCGTGCCGGTCTTGCCCTCCCTCTCCTCCTGGCGCTCCTGTCGAGCGCAGCCCATTCCGCCTTCGCGCTGCAGCCGACCCCGGCCAGTCCGAGCGCCCACAAACCGGCCGCGCCATCGGCCGGCGTCTCCATACGCGCCGAGAGCGTCTCGGCCCTGGAGGCGCTGCGCACCGAGTCCAACGAGCCTTTCGAGGTCCGTTGGGATGCCGCCAGTGGCGTCCCCGCGCGCATCTTCGGCGCCTCCACCGAGCCGATGGGCTCCACGCCCGAAGAGGCGGCCCGCAACTTCCTCCGCAAGAACGCCCGCGTCTTCGCGATGCAGAGCACGACTGGCGATCTCAAGACCATGCAGGTCCGGGAGAGCCTCGCCGGCCAGCACGTCCGCATGCTGCAGCACGTCAAGGGGCTGCCGGTCATCGGCGCGGAAGTGAGCGTCCACATGGACAAGGACCTGCGAGTCCAGACCGTCAACAACGCCTACGTCCCGGGCCTGGCGAATCTCGACACCGCCTCCACCGTCAGCCGCGAGGCCGCGATCGAAGCCGCCCGCAAGGCCGCCGGCGTCACCGGTGAGCTGCGCGCTCCGGCCACCGCCGAGAAAGCCGTCTTCGCCAAGGGCGGCGTCGCCGCCGTCGCCTGGCGCACGATGGTCCCCTCGAGCAAGCCCCTGGGCGACTTCGAAGTCGTCGTGAACGCCAAGACCGGAAAGGTCCTTTCACTCCAGAATCTGATCAAACACGCCGACGTCAAGGCCAAGGTCTTCGACCCCAACCCCGTCGTCACGCTGAAGAACAACACGTTCCGCGACAACAACGACGCCGACAACATCCCGGCGGAGGGCTACAAGGAAGTCACCCTCCTGGGCCTCGACGGCAGCGGCAAGCTCCGCGGCCAGTTCGTCGACCCCACGCTCGGCGCCAAGGAAGACGCCCAGCCGACGGCCGGCAACTTCTTCTTCAAGCGCAACCAGCCGGGCTTCGAGCAGGCGATGGTCTACTACCACATCGATCGAGCCCAGCGGTACATCCAGAGCATCGGGTTCAACAACGTCAACAACCGCCAGCAGAAGGCCAGTGCCCACGGCACCACGGACGATAACTCCTGGTACAGCCCGGCCACCAAGGAGCTCACCTTCGGCGACGGCGGCGTCGATGACGCCGAGGACGCCGACGTGATCCTCCACGAGTACGGCCACAGCATCCAGGACAACCAGGTCCCGGGCTTCGGCGGCAGCGGAGAAGCCGGCGCGATGGGTGAGGGCTTCGGCGACTACTGGGGCTCCTCGGTGCGCAGCGACCAGGGTTTCCAGCGCGACTGCGTCGCCAGCTGGGACGGCACGGCCTACTCGCAAGACAACCCGCCCTGCCTTCGCCGGGTCGACGGCACCAAGCACTATCCGGAAGCCATCCAGGGCGAGGTCCACGCCGACGGCGAGATCTGGAGCGCTTGCCTCTGGCAGGTCTGGAACAAGGTCGGCAAGGCGGTCAGCGACAAGATCGTCCTCGAGGCCCACTTCCACCTGTCGCCCTCCGCCAGCTTTGCCGACGGCGCCAACGCGCTCGTCCAGGCCGACAAGAACCTCTTCCAGGGCGCCCACGTCAAGGACATCAAGCAGGTCTTCGTCACCCGCGGCATCCTCAAGTCCTCGGGCCGCCTGCGCGTGAGCCTCAAGGACGCCGCCAACGGCAAGCCCTGCGCCGGCCGCGTCAGCGCGTCGGGTCTGCAGTCTAGCCTGCAAGTCGGCGCCACGGGCGTTCTCGAATCGGACGTCGTTCCCGGCACCTACACGCTCTCGGTCAGCTCCTTCGGTTACCTGACGCAGGAAGGCAAGACCGTGACGGTGGAGGAGGACCAGACGGCCAGCATCGAGTTCGCACTCGCGGAGGCCCCACGGTTCGCCGTGACCGGTTCCGTGAAGCGGGCCGACACCGGCGAGGCGATCAGCGCCCGCATCTACGTCGCCGATACGCCGGTCGATCCGGTGCAGACCACGGGCAACGCGGGCACGTTCAGCGTGCAGCTGCCGGCTGGCAAGTACACCTTCAAGGCCGTCGCGCCCGGCTTCCGCACGGGCGTCCAGGCCGACGTCGACGTCAGCGCTCCGAAGGCCCTCGAGTTCAAGCTCACTTCGTTACCGCCGGTGTTGCTGGTCGACGACGACGACGGCGCGGCCTACGAGAAGTTCTTCAAGGACAGCCTCACGGGCAGCCAGTTCGACGTCTGGACGGTGAAGAGCGACGGTCAGCTCACGGCCGAGAGCCTTCTGGCCTACCCGGTCGTGATCTGGTTCACCGGCGCGGACTACCGCCAGACGCTGACCGACGCCGACCAGGCGCTGGTGAAGCAGTACCTGCAGGGCGGCGGCCGGCTGTTCCTCACGGGCGCGGAGATCGCCTATTCGCTGAAGGACAAGCCCTTCCTGAAGGAGGTCCTGGGCGCCGAGTTCGTCGCCGACAGCGCCAGCGCCAAGAAGGTCTCCGGCCAGGGCCTCTCGTTCGCCATCGAGGGCGGCGACGGCGCCAACAACCAGCAGTCCCCGGACGTCGTGAAGGCTGCCGGACAGGGCGTCAAGGAGTTCTTCGCCTATGACGGCGGTCAGGGCTCGGCAGCGCTCTCCATCGAGCGGGACGGCGCCAAGACGCTGTACTTCTCGTTCGGCTTCGAGGGCATCGACACCAAGGCCACGCGCGACCGCGTGATGAAGATGGCGCTCGACTACCTGAAGCCAAGCCTGGCCGAGCGCGTGTCGAGGCTCGCGCGGATGGACGCCATGCGTCAGGCCGCTCCCGCCGCCGATCAGGCGCGCTGGATGAACCTCGAGGAGACCTACGAGAAGCTCATGGCCGGCGAGGTCGCCGGTGCCTCCGCTGCAGAGCGGGCCGGAATCCGTGGCCTGCTCAACGCCCGTGGCCTCGAGAGCTTCCGCAACCTGAAGGCGGTCCTCCAGGCCAAGTAGGCTCGAGATTCGCAGCTCGAACACCTTGGGCCGGAGGAGCGGTCCCGCAATCGTGCGGTATCCCTCCTCCGGCCTTTCTCTTTAGGCCGCGGGCGTTTGTTCCAGCGCCTTCTCCCCCGCCTCCGTGACGCGCTTGACGGCCTCGGCCAGCGGCATCTTCATCAATGCCCCCGCCGCGCGCACGTGGCCGCCGCCGCCGAACTGGCGGGCGAACTCCGCCACGTCGAACCAGCTCTTCGAACGGAAGCTGATCTTCACGGAGTTGGGGTAGTCCTCGAAGAACATCAGCGCCAGTTCCACTCCGTCGATCGATCGCGGATAGCCCACCAGGCTGACCGTGTCCTCCGCCGTGGCGCCGGTCGCCCGGAAGAGCTCCATGCCGACGGCGACCCAGGCCATCTTGCCGGAGGCGCCGAGGCCGAGCGTGTCGAGCGAGCGGGCCAGAAATCGAATCTGGTGGGCTGGGTTGCGCTGGTACAACTCGATGTCGACCCGATCGGCGCTGACGCCGCAGTCGAGCATGTCGGCCGCCAGGCGCAGGACTCGCGGCGTCGTGTTCGAGTACTGGAAGCCGCCGGTCTCCGTCACGAGGGCGGCGTAGATCGCCTGAGCCATGGTCCCATCCAGCCCGAGGCCCGCCTGCTCGACGACCAGCTCGTAGACCATCTCGGCAGTGGCGGCAGCCGAGACGTCCAGCAGAGACGCGTCGGCGAACTCACAGGCGGATTTGTGATGGTCGATGCAAACCTTCAGCATCGGCAACGGCGCCAGAAGACGCCCCAGCCCGTCGAGCCGGTCCCAGGCGCTGCAGTCGAGCACGAAGAGCGCCTCTCGGTCCTGAAAACCCGAGGCGTCCATTCCGGACTTCCAGTGTCCGATTTCGCCCTCCGGATCGAGAAAGGCATAGCGAGCCGGCACGGGCGAGGGCATGAAGATGAGGGCGTCCTTGCCCAGTTTCCGTAGACCGCCGGCCAAGGCAATGGCGCTTCCGAGGCCGTCGCCGTCGGGGAACAGGTGCGACGTGAGCAGGAATCGATCGCGCGAGCGAACGACGTCCAGCAGTGGAGCATAGTTGCGCATGGGGCCCACTATCGCGCGGCCGCCGGCGCGGACGCCAGCACCTTGAATGCGCCCGCCAGCGACGCGGGGCTCTTCCCGTAACGCACGGCCAGCTCGTAGTCGCCCGGCTCCAGCTCGGTATCGCTGCCCGGCGGCGGCATCGTGAAGTCGAGCGTCTCCTCGAGCAGGCTGCCCGCGTGGGCCTGGGCGTCCTTGGCGCGCAGCATTCCGAGGGCGTGGAGTTGCCAGCGGAAACGTGTCGTGCCCAGAGGCACGGGCTCCGGGGAGCCCGGGCGCCGTACAACCAAACGGATGGTAGTGTCCAGCGCTGCGGGGTCGCGAAGGCGCCATCGGTAACGCAGCTTGGCAATCTGTCCCGCGCGCACGACTGGCGGCTGCATCTCGAGCGAGAGCAGCTCGGCCCCGCCGAAAACGGCCTTTGCGGCGGTGGGCCAATCCGGCGGCATCGCATCGAAGAAGGAGGGCGCCCTCCTTCGGCGCAGCCGGAAGATCGGTCCCACCGCCTCGCGCTCGAAGCTCGACGCCAGCTCAGGCCCGACGAAGGTGGCGTAGAGCGGAAGCCCGTTCTTGAGCGCTCCCATCAGCTCCCCCTCCAGCGCGAAACGGCCTCGCGGGTCTCCCAGTTCCACGCCGATCCGCTGGCACGCTGCCAGCAGGGCCAGGCCATCGTGCCGCACGTCGACGTCCGGCCGCATACCCAGCATCGTGGTGGCGTAATCGAGCATGGTGGCTGCCTGCCAGCCCGAGATAATCACGGCACCCTTCTCCACGCGTCCCAGCACGTCGCGAGCATAGTCGTCCGTGGCCCGGTAAGCCGACTTGTCGAGAGTCGAGAAGTTTCGTCCCGCAAGCATCAGCGGCAGCAAGAAGAACGCCCCGAGCAGCAACGGACGCCCACGACCGGCGCGCGCCGTGAGCTCCGCCTCGCCCACGCCGATTCCCACCGAGAACAGCGCCAGCGATGGGCAGAACATCGTGAACTTGTCGACCGCCGTGAATGCGAGGTAGAAGCCCATCTGGGCTGCGGTCGCCAGGAACAGCGCCGTGCCCTGAGCGGGCCGCCGCCGCGCCAGCAACAGCAGGCCCGCCAGCCCGAGCAACGTGCCCGCGGCGCCGAAGTCCTGCAGCAGGCAGGCCGCCAGATAGCTCGTCTCCTGCAGCATGAAGAGCGGCTCGAACCGGTAGAGCTCCCGCGGATAGTGCCGCAGAGTCATGTACGGGATCAGGTCCCGCGGCCGGGCCAGGTCGATCGACAGCTCCTTCACCCAGAAGCCGGGATGGGACGAGAAGTGACAGGCGATCGGAAAGTAAGCGTAAAGCACCACAGGCAAGCAGAAGAGCGCCAGGAGCACCGGCCAGCGCTGCCTGGCTTCCCGTCGCATGACGGGGTCCAGCAGCAGCCCCAGCACCAGCGGCGGCGCCACGAGCACCGACGACGGATGGTTGGCGAAGCAGAGCCCCAGCAAGAGCGCGAAGGTCCTGGGCCGTCTCAGAACCAGCGCCAGCAAGGTGAGAAGCTCCATCACCGCCTGGGCGACATACACCTCCGCAACGACGGACATGTACCAGTAGGTGAACGAAGCGGCGAGCGTCCAGGAGGCTGCGAGCGCCACGGGACGGTCGTCCGTGAAGCGCTTCACCAGCGTGAATGCGAGGGCGGCCCCGCAGGCGCCGAGGAGGCAGTTGGCGAAATTCACTCCGGCACCGGCAGGTCCCGGATAGAGCGCCTGAACGGCCCGAGCGAACAGCAGGTAGAGCGGATACCCCGGAGCGTGCGGGACGCCGCCCGTCGGGACGATCGTCGCGAACTCGGCCGAATCGAACTCGCCGTAGGCCGTGCGGCAGAAGGTCCGCGCGTAAAGCGCGAGCGCCGGGAGCGCCGCCGCGAGCAACCAGGTAAGCTCCGACCGGCAGGAGGAAGCTACCGGCTCCCGGCCGCTTTCCCGAGGGTCGAGGGCCGAGGGCCGGGACCCGCCGCTCACGGCTTGTTGCCGGCGGGCTTGCGCTGCGGCTTCAGCCGCTCTTCGAGCCAGGCGACGCCGGCGCCGAGCGACTTGGCGCGGTCGCAGTGTTGGATGGCGAGCTCGTACTGCCGATTATGATAATATGCAACGCCCAGGTTGTTGTGCGCTGCGCCGTCGTCGGGGTTCTCCGCCACTTCTCGCTTGGACTTCTCGATTTTCTTTTCCAGGGCGGAGCGATGCTTGTGCTGGACACTTCCGATGAGCCGGATGGCCTCGGAGATGTGGTCTCGCAGCGGGTGGTTTTCCGGGGCCTCCGCGGCCGCCTTGAGGGCCGGAAGGGCAGCCGAGTCGCGCATCAATCCCAGGCCGATGGCGCACCCGATGCGGGCCAGCGGCTCGGCGTCCTCTTTGAGCACCCGCTCCAGCTCGGCTAGCGTCGCCGGATCGCGAATGCGCCCCAGCGCGACGGCCGCCACATGGCGCCCCAGCGGCTCCGGGTCGGCGGCGAGCATCTTGAGCAGAATCGGGGCCGCGTCCTTCACGCAGAGTTGGCCGACGATCCAGGCAGCGTTTTGCCGGACGTCCTCGTCCTCGTCGTCGAGTTGTCGAATCAGCACCTCGAAAGGCACGGCGACACTCTATCACAAGCAAAGACGCCCTATCCCAACGCTTCGACCTTGTTGAAATCGCCGCAGGACATATCGTATAGTCCCGTAGCCTGCCCGACGAGGCGGAGCCCTCCCGAGGATCACTCGCCATGCAACAGACTGCCACTCCCAGAGTCCTGATCGTCGACGACGAAGAGGATCTCTGCCAGTACCTGAAGCTGATGATCAGCAAGAAGGCGAACTACGAGGTAGACATCGCCACCGACGGAGCCGCAGCTTTCGAGAAGATCAAAGGCGAGCGGTTCAACCTGGTGATCAGCGACATCAACATGCCGAAGATGAACGGCATCGAGCTCTTGAACAACATCAAGAACTACGATCCCGACATCGAAGTGATCATGTTGACGGGCAAGAGCAGCCTGGAGACGGCCGTTCAAGCCTTGCAGCACAACGCGTTCGACTATATCGAGAAGCCAGTGGAGTCGCGCAAGCTGCTCGTGGCGATGGGCAACGCTCTCGGCAAGCAGAGACTGAATCTGGAGCTGAAGGCCGTACTCGAGCGCGTGAGCCGCGAGCGCAAGGAGCTCAAGGCCAAGCTCGATCAGCAAGCCGCCGACCTCGCACGCAAGGAACGGCTCGCCATCACGGGCGCAGTCGCCGCTACCCTGACCAGCGAGTTGATGGCGCCTGTCGACGAAGTGGTGGCCAAGCTCGCCGCCATTCATGAGAGCAAGGGCGACGCAGCGGGGATGGCGAGTCTCGCCACCGCCGCGCTGCCGTCGGCCCAACGCGTGCAGCAGATCCTGCGCGACATCGTGCGTTTCTCGGAACAGTCCAAGCTCAACGCTCACCCCGTCAACGTCGCAGCCTTCGTGCAGCGGATGGTCGAATATCACGGCGAGCGCCACCCGGATCTGAAGTTCGTCGTCTCCGGCCAAACCGAGGGTCTCGAGATCTCCGCCGACGAAGACAAGCTGGCCAGCGCCCTGGCCTCGATCGTCGAAAACGCCAGCGACGCCATGGGCAACCGGGGCGAGATCGGAATCGACGTCTCCACCGAGAAGAGTGGCGGCGAGAGCCGAGTCGTTTTCCGCCTCAGAGATAGCGGCCCCGGCATTCCGGCAGATCAGGCCGACAAGGTCTTCCTGCCGTTCTTCACCACGAAGGGCAGCAAGGGTTCGGGTCTGGGACTGACGATCGCGCGCCGGATCGTGGAAGACCACCACGGCGAACTGCGGATCGAGTCTTCCGCCGACAAGGGCGCTTGCTTCGTCGCCAGCATTCCCGCGGCCTGACTCAGCACAGGCCGGGAACTCGGAGGCACGGGTCAGTCTTTCGACCCGGCCCGCGCGCTACTTGACGGTCTTCGGCGGCAGCAGGACCGGGACCGGCTCCGTCTGATCCGAAGGCGATCCCAGCGTGCGCATGCGGGCTGCGATCCTGCGGAAGCTGAGCTTCACGTTTCGCAACGCTTGGCGCATCTCCGAGTGCACAGCGGCCGCTGTGGAGGCAGGCTGGGACGTCGAGAGCTGCTCGACGAGATCGAGCCGTTGCTGCAGCCGGCTGGCCGACGCGAGCTGTGTGCTGGGCGGGGTGGTCTTGAGCTTCAGCCAGTTCATGACGCGGCCTCCTGTCGTTCGGGCCGGGAGCTGCAACGGTGTTCGGAAGCTGGTTAGTCCGAACCTTTAGCAATCGTCGGGCCAGTTGTGCCCTGCGCTCCACAACGCTTGCGCAGCGCGGCCATCCGTTCCCCCGCGTCCAGCCGCGTGCGAGCACGACTTCGCGGTTGTACGGATCCGCTCACTCTCCGGGTATCGACCGCGTCCCCGGCTCGACCGGGACCTCGACCCGAGAGCCGTCGCTGATGACGATCACCTTCAGGCTGTCGGCGCTCAGCCCCTTGGCGCTCGCGGGGATTCGAATCTCCACGGGTACTTGAGCCACCGCTGCGCCGTGCCGAATGCCGGGCAGCACTCCGATCGTTCCGCTCGAGGGATGCCACTGGGCTTGCCCGGGCTTCTCCTCGACGACCCATTTCACCGATCGAGCGTCGGCAAGACCGCCGTTCTTGATCTTCAGGACGGCGCGGAACATGACCGGCGACGTCCGTGTGCGGGCTCCAGGCGAAACGGTCTCGGGCTCCAGTGAAGCTCGAAACCACTCGCCGCTCGCCCGGGCCAGGTAGAGGCACGCCCCCTCGGCCAACCGCGAGAGCGTCTCCAGTTCGCGCTTCTCCGGGAAGAACGTCCGCCCCAGCTCCATCTCCAAGCTCACGACCCGGCGCATCCCGTAGAGCCAGTCGTCGTGCCGGCCGCTCGACGTGTAGCCGAGCATCTGACTCACCGTGCCCGCCGGGTAGCCCGTCTGCTCGGTCAGCTCGCGGCCGATGGTGTCGTACACATCGTGCTCCTCCGGGCGACGCTCGGGGTAGCCATACGGCGTCAGGATGTACTGCCCGTAAGCATGGAAGCTCAGGCTGGCGACCGGCCCCAACCTCGTCACCAGCGACGACAGGGCGGCCGTTTCAGGCTCGCTGAACGGCGCTTCGCCGCGGTAGATGGCGCTGGCGGGGCTGTCGCTGCTTCCGATGCCGCTGGCCCAGAAGAAGGGGAAGTTGCGATTGAGATCCACGCCTACGCCGCCGGAATCGGGGAACCTGTGGCGGTTCTTCCTCCACCAGGGATCGGTGGAGAGCACGTATTCGCGCCCGTCCGGATTCAGCATCGGCACGATCCAGAGCCGCCGGCTGTCCAGGAGCTGACGCATCGCCGGCTCGGCCGAATAGCCTCGAACGAGCCGGTGGATGAATTCGGTCAGAACCTCCGTCGTGCCGATCTCGCGCGCATGGATGCCGCCCAGGAAAAACACCGCCGGGGCCTTCCGGACTTCGGCCTGGGGCGAGAAGACCCCGACCGCCCAGAGGTCTCGGTCGGCTACCCCGGCGGTCTTCTCCCAGCTATCCCCGAAATCCTCCAGCCGCACCAGTTCGGGATTGTCCCGGGCCAGCGCCCGCAGCTCGGCGACCATCTCGGCGTAACTGCGATAGTCGCCCCGATCGGGCGACGCGGCTATCTTCCGCATGTAACCCTCGGGGTCCTTCTGCACGAACTCGAGCCGGAAGCCTTGGCGCCTCAACTGGGCCACTTCGTCGTCGGAGAGCAGCGCGTCGGTGAACCGTCCTCGCAGAGACAGGACCGTCCGGTACGATTCGGCCAGCTTCGCTGCCGCCTCCGGATTGCCGTCCAGCCACACCCGGTAGAGATCCGAAGCTGCCAGCCGCGCCGGCAACATAACGGCGATGAGCAGAACGAACAACCGGAGCATGGCGGCCTGAATGATAATCCGTGGCGCCCTCGGACGCCAGAGACGAACGAGCACCTCGACCTTTCCCGGCGCGTCTGACTCTCGGATTCCTGGGCACAGACACGCGTTTTGCATTATCATGGAGTGGTGGAGGACCCCTTGTATCCCAAGGCATTGCTGCTGAACGCGAGCTACGAGCCACTCAGAGCCATCGGCTGGCAGCGTGCGATGATCCTCGTGTACCAGGGCAAGGTCGAGGTCGTCGAGCAGCACACCATCGAGGTCCACAGTCCAAGCCGCGCTTTCCGCCTTCCTTCCATCGTGCGGCTACACGACTTCGTGAAGACCCACTTCCGCCACGAGGTCCGATTCTCGCGCGAGAACATCTTCGCCCGCGACCGTTTCATCTGCCAGTACGACGGCCGCCGCCACCCCCGCGAACAGCTGACGCTCGATCACGTCATCCCCCGCCACAAGGGCGGCCGAACCGACTGGGACAACATCGTCACCTGCTGCATCCCCTGCAATCGCCGCAAGGGTTCCAAGCTCCCCTCCCAGATCGGCTTCCGGCTCCTGCGCCAACCCAATCGCCCCAGCTGGCAGTTCAGCCTCCGGCAGGTCCTGGGCGTGCGCGACGTTCCTCCCTCCTGGCGCGAGTACCTCTACCCCATCGCCGACAGCGACGACCAGGACGAGGAAGAGGCGCGGGTCGCCGGGTAGCCGCCGGCCCCGACACGCCTGCGGCGAGCGAAGCCGGCGCCGGCCTCGCTCGCTACTGCTCATCTCCACGGCTCGGGTTTGTCGATAGCAGTACCGAAGGAGTGGCTCCGTGCCTTCCCGTCGGTTCCCCTGCTGCCGCCCGATGCGATTCCCATACTTCGCTCTCGCCCTGCTGGCCCTCGCGCTCCCGCTCGCCGCCCTGCGCGCCGAGCCGCTCGTGGTCGGCAAACTCGAGGCCAGCAACTACAGCCTCCCCAACGTCGTGGCCTCCGCCACCTGGCAGGTGGAGCCCGAGGGCGTCGTGCTCGCCGAAGATCCCAACCCCACGTTGACGCTCCCGTGGCGAACCGCCGTCCACGCCAGCGGCTCCAAGGTCGACATCGAGTACACCGTCCGGCTCTACTCCGACGGCGGCTTCCCGAGCAGCCCCGACGAAGACTGGAAACTGGAGTGGCAGGATAAGCAGACGATTCGCGCCCGCGGCCGGGACGCGGAGGGCGCCCCCGGTCACGATAGCTCCGGCGAGTTCGTCTGCCCCATCCCGCTCAACTACGCCGCCCCCGTCCGACGATACCGGGTCCAGGCCCGCCTGAAAGTGCACAACCAGCTGGCCTCGGTGCTGCTGGTGAAGCCCTCCCAGCTCGAGGAGAGCACGTCGGAGAGGACCTTCTTCGTCGCGCTGCGGCCGCGCTGGAAAGAAAGCCGCCACCAGGTCGACGCCTTGATTCGCGCTCAGTTGATGGCCACCGGTCGGATGCGGGGCCTGCAAGCTTGGCTCGATTACTCGGCCCAGGTCCGACGCGCGGGCGCCAGTCCCGAGGACGCCAAGAAGTTCGATCCTGCGCATGTCGCTTCGGTGCTGGGGCGACTGGAACGCGTGGCGTCGCGCCAGGTGACGGACCCGGAGCTGAAGGAGGCTGCGCGGTATCTGGTGGAGGAGGCCCAGAAGCTGTCGGGGACTCTGCCGGACAAGGATGGTCTGAAGCTCAAGGCCCCTCAGGGCGGCGGAGAGTACCAAACCGTTGCCCACGAGCTATCCGTCCGCGCCGGTCAGCTCTCGACGGCGGTGACCCCGCTCGTCTATCTGAAAACCTACCAGGCCACGGCGAAGGTCCTGCGCCTGGAGGAGCGCCTGGAGTCCATGCTCGAGGCGGCTGCCATCGAGAGTCGGTCGCTCCAATCGCTCTGGATGGTGAACAGCGCCGTCGATCTGGCCGGGGTGCTCGCGCGCTACCAGAAGGCCCTGGCCGGCGAACAGAAAGCGATCGCCGAGCTGGGCCGCGCGCTGGAGCGCGAGCTCGGCCGGGACTACAAGGCCCGGGCCTGGAAGAAGATCCAGGAGAGCCGCATCTTCAAGAGCCGCGTCCCGGCCCGAGCGCCCGGCGACAAGATACGCGTCGCCGAATTGACTCGAAGCATCTACCAGGGCCTTTACTACTTCCTCAAGGCCGAGCGTTACCGCGTCGCCGTCCTCGCCAGCGCGGCCTCCAGCGGCCTGGCTCCCATACGCGATCTCGACCGGATGCGCCTCCCCGACTTCGAGAGCGAGGTCCCCGAATACCCCGTCGATCTGCAGGTGCGGCCGGACCAGACGGCCAAGATCGTCGAACGCGGCGGCGTCGCCGAGTACGCCCTCGTCATCCGCCACGCCGGCAACCGTCCTCGCGAGGTGCGGCTGCAGTACGCCACGGTCGACTTCGCGGCCGGCTGGCACCGCAAGCTCACCGACACCTCGTTCCGCCTGCGCCCCGGCCAATCCAAGCGCGTCGTCTACGCGGTCTCCACGCCCAAGACCGCGCCGGAGCCTGACAACGTGCGCTCGGCCCTGCTGCTCTACTACGCCGACCAGCCTGCCAGCCACCACCGCATCGACTTCCTCACGCGGATGACCGCCGGCGGCCGCCGCCTGGAGCTCCAAGGCCCCGATTGGGACCAGCCCGATCGGCTGCGCGTGCAGTCCCTCGACTCCCACGACCACATCTTCCCGGGCCAGGTCGCTACCTACCGCTTCCTGGTCACGCACGAGGGCTACCACCGCCGCGGCGTGAAGGGCAGGATCGTCAATCCGCCGCCCAAGGACTTCGTCGTAAAGCTCTCGCCCGGCCGGATCGAGATGTCGCCCGGCCAGCAGGAGGAGTTCCTGCTGAAGGTCTCCGCGCCTCTGACGGCACGCAAGTCGTCCGACGTGAACTGGGAGGTCGTCTTCGCCTACGACGACGAGCTGACGGACCCGGAGCGCGTCCACCTGCGCACCTCGTTCACGGGTCTGACCGTCTTGCGCTCCAGGCCTCTCATCAACCGGGGCAAGGTCGCCACGTACCACCTGCCTCCGGGGCTCACGACGCAGGCCCTGCTGCTCGAGAACCGGGGCAACGAGAGCGACACCTACGACCTGTCCGTCTTCGACCCGGCCGAGGGCTGGTACGTGCACTTCCCGACGAACCACATCGTGCTCTCGCCCGAGCGACCGGTCGCCAAGCTCGCCTTCGAGACCTCGCCGCCGCGCGACGCTGAGGGCGGCGCCTTCACCCACGTGGGCATCCGGATGGTGAGCGCCAATCACCCCGAGGTGGTCACGACGGCCACCGTGACGCTGGTGAAGTCCGGCGAAGGCCAGGTCCTGGTGGCCCCGGTGGAGCCGCGAATCCTGATCGCTCCCGGACAGACCCGCGACATCGTCTTCCTGGCGCGCAACCGCTCCGAGGACGCCGTCGACCTGGCGTTCAAGCCCGATACCAGGAACCCGCTTCCGGAGGCGCTGGACGTGGACGAGGTGCCGCTGTCGCGGTTGGAACCCGAGGCGGAGCTGGAGATGAACGGCACCGTGACTCTCCCGGACGGGCTCGACTACCGGCCCGGCCAGGTGATCCCGGTCGGCATCGCGGGCTACGACAGCTTCGGAGGCAAGATCGTCACGGGCCACGCCGACCTCGTGGTGGCGCCGCGCTACGGGATACAGATGCGGCTCTTCTCCGACGACGTGCGCCGCTCGCCGGGCCTGATGGTGGCGCGGCTGTCGCTGCGCAACACCGGAACGGTGCCGGAGCAGTACGTGCTGTTGCTGTCGGGCAAACGCCGGACGTGGGGCCGGCTGTCGCGCACGCGGATGGCCCTCGACCCGGGTCACCACAGCCAAGTCACCCTTTATGTCCGAGTGCCCTCGGACGTTCAGCACGGACAGGTCGCGCTGCTCGAGGTGCAGGCCAAGTCCGTCCACGACTCGTCGGTCCGCGCCTTCGTGCGCGTGGACGCCGCGCCCTGAGCGCCGCGAGATGGGAGTATCCGAGATGAGAAGCCTTTGCCGAACCCTGGTCCCGTCGCTGCTCCTGCTGGCGCTGGCCGCCGACCCCGCGAGCGCCCTCGACCGCTACCGATTGACAGTCAAGAGCGCTAACGACTACATTCAGGAAGGCGACGACTACGCCCAGCAGTACCGCTTCGGGCTGTCCGCCGAGGCGTACAAGATCGCCATCAAGAAGGACCCGGCCAACCCCGTCGCCTGGGCCAAGCACCGCGAGGCGATGGAGAAGGGCAAGGCCGTGGGCGACCTGATCCGCAGGGCCCAACGCCATCTCAAGGCCGGCGAGTTCGAGGACGCCTCGCGCCTTCTGCAGCAGGCTGTCAAGCTCAACCCGCGCGACGACTCCGTCTGGTCGCTCTACGAAAGCGCCCTGCGCCGCAACCCCAACGTCGTGGTCATCCTGGACGAGCGCGAGGCCTGGGAGGCATTCAAGAAGGGCAAGGCGTTCCTGGAGGGCAACCGTCTGGAGGAGGCCAAGCTCTACTTCTCGCGCGTCAACCAGACCACCCAGGACAGCTCGCTGGCCTACTACGCCGAAAAGTACCTGGAGAAGACCGAGGCGTTGATGAAACGCAGCTTCCCCAACGAGCAGGTCCACATCGAGTGAACGGGGCGTTCCAGTCTGAAGGTGAGATGATGTCCGCGCACCCATCCGTGGAACCAGAGCATCCGTTCGCCGGGAGCCTGTCGAAGGGCGGCCTGCTCCCTCTCTCCGGGCGTTGTTCTACAGTAGGACAGGCCTCCGTGCCTGCCCGGGAGTCTCGCTGCGCCAGGGCAGGTCGGCTCACGAGTCCGTTCGCCCCGAGCCTGCCGAAGGGCGGCCTCGCCGCTCTCCTGGCACTTCTCCTCCTGGCCTTCGCCCTGCCGCTCGACGCGCGCGCCGAGGGGCTCGACGTCGGCATTCGGAAGGTCGAAAAGGACGAGTTCCCTAGGGTCCGGGTCATCTTCGACGTCCGGAGCTTCGACAAGCTCCCCTTCCGGCGCCTCACCGCCGAGAACGTCCAGCTTGCCGAGGAAGAGGTCGCCATCCGCGACTTCGAGCTGCTGCCCTACCGCTCCGGCGTCAGCATCGGCCTCGTCGTCGACGCCAGCGG
>JACQFU010000475.1 GCA_016199905.1 Candidatus Wallbacteria bacterium | reverse complement strand
CGGGATCCAGAAGGCCGTCACGACATCGCGGTGGGTCAGTTCCCCGCCGCCGATTTTGCTCTGTTCGAGACCTCAGCCTCCGGCGGAGTGGGTCAGCATTTCGCCGCCGGGTGGGTCAATCAGACTCCGGCGCTAACACTGCCGACAATTGCCGGCCCCCTGAGGCTGGCAACGACATCTCCGTTCCGACCCAGAAAGACCTGCATCGCACCCGTCGCGTAACAGGCCGCCTGCGAAGACGCAGCGGTCAGCACAACCGAAAGAGCCGCGGGACTTGGCGGCAAATCCACCCAGAACGATCTGGAACTGGAGGTCGTTGAGGTAAGACTTCTCTCCGACACCACGACGCCCGACGTTGCAACAACGACCCTCGCAGCGCCGAATATACCCTCGAGTCCCGCTGACAGATCGAAAGAGACTCGGTCCGTGACAGCATCCGGTGTCGTTTGGCGTCTCAAGGAGAACCCGAGCGCCCCGTCGCTGCAGTACCCGGCGCCAATCATGAAGCGATCGAGATCGTAGATCGATGCCCCGAGTCCGGACGCTCCTCGCCTCCACCGAGTGACATCGGTGAAGTACATCTCGGGAGCCCTACGGATCTGGAGCGCCGCCAGAACACCCCACGAACGAACGCCATCCGCCTGCAGCATCAGGGTCTGAGACGTGGCCACCTCACTCGCCGACAGCGACGAACAAAGATCGAGAACAAGCACAGGAGATGGCAACTGTCCGGAAAGCGGGATGACACAGCCGTGCAACGTCCATTCCCCCGGCAATACGGTGCACATTGCCATTGCTTGGGTCGAACGCACTGACTGCCGCACGGCAACACGGGTACACCAGAGGTTACTCGAGGTCAGCGCTCCCACGGACACCGTGATATCCTGCGCCGCGTCGTTCTGCAAAACGAACTCCACGCGCGTCGTGTTTTCCATCGAACACACGCCCGTGGTGGGTCTTGCGACGACGGAGCTGACAGGCAGTCTCGCTCCTTTGGGGCCGACCCTGGATATCTGCGTCACGAGTGGTCCCGAGGAGACTGTCAACTGACACGCACTGGTCAGGACTGGTCCTCGATCGGATACGGCTTCGACGGTGAGGTGATGGACCCCTGGCACAAGAGAGGTGGTCGTGAACGAGGCCGTCGTGGCAAGCGTACCCTGCTGACTGGACCGCCAGAGGTACTGGTAGGCTCCCCGCTGAAGCGCTCCCGCCGGTCCAAGGCTGGCCGCGAAGATAGTGGGGCTTCCGGGGGCCACCATCGATTCGCTTACAGGCGCGACGATCTCGACTTTCGACACAACCGGCAGAATGCGTATCGAGGTGGTAACGGCATAGGTCTGGCCGTCGCTGGCACGCACGGCAAGTCGAAGCGTGTCATCGCCTGGTCGAAGACTCTGCGCCTGCAACTCTGTGCCGTGACCCAGCGATCCCGATAGGGTGCTCGTCCAGGCCAGCGCAGGCGACGGGTAGGGGCCGAGAACTGGGTCCAGTGCCCGGCCGATCAGTCCCAATGCCTCGTCCTGGTACATCGTCGTTCCGGGTGTTGGGGAGACGATGTTCAGCTCGGGAGCCGCGAAGGGTGCCACGATCACCTGGATAGCCGCACGACCGACCAAACCGTCCGGCATCGTTATGGCCGCCGAGACTTCGCGAGAGCCCGTCGCAATCAACGCGCTGTCCACGGAAGCCCCTGAACCAAGCAACCCCTCGCGACTCGACTGCCAGCAAAGCAGCGTTGCCGGGTAGGTCACGCCGTTGCCGTCCGCAACCGACCCAAGGAAGTGAACCGTCGTTCCAGGAAGCATCCGGTAGCCGTCCGGCGGCTCCAGGATTCGCACTGAAGCTCTATTCCCGGCAACCCGGAACGAGACCGAAGCGATGTCCGAGGCGTTCATCGAATTCGTCGCGATCAAGGTCGCGTGGTGCGATCCCTGGGGCAGCGAACCCACGGCCTGTCGCAATCCCGTTCCAGCCGCCTGCCCATCTAGCGTCCACCTCAACGACGATTGGGGCACGAATCCGTCCACGGTATCGACCGCAGATCCCAGTAGGACAATGGGGTCCTCTCGCGCGAAGACGCTGTCTTTTTCGGGTTGCTCGATCCGAACTGCCGGAGTCGTCGGCTCGCGCCCGCGAACGGACAACTCATCGAGTTGCACGAGTCCGACGTCGTTCGCGCTGTGGATGCGATAGCTCAACCCCCGCAAATCGGAGAAATGCTGCCAATCGGCGTCGGTTTGCAACCAGAAAGTATGCACGAAGGTGGTCGTGCCCGCGGGGGTGGCAGCCGTGAGTGCAGGACTCGCACCCAGTGAACCAGAAGGCGCCTGTACGAGTAGTCCGCCACTCAGGTCCCGAACTTCCCAACCTACGATAAATGTCAATGGCGTCGTTGGATGAACCAAGGACAATTGCAACGGCAGACCCGTCCGATTGGTCACGACGAAACTCAAGGACCTGTCGGTCACATACGCCGGTGCCGGTTTGTGCCCCGCCCCTTCGGACCAGATGGTCGCAGGTTGGTCGCTGCTGCCGTGCTGCACCCGATCGACCCTCTCCAGACTGACGCCACTGGAAGTCGTAAAGATCTCGATTCCCACGGAGGTAGTTCCCGTGCTGGACATCGAGGACCGAGCCGACAACACTACAGAGTGCTGCCCGGGCGCAAGCTCGGTGAGAACGGCGGTCGGACCCGTGGCGAACACGGAACCGCCGTCCAGCGACCACTCCAGTAGAGACGTATCCAGAGGGACCAGTTCAGTCGCACTGAAAGCAGACCCTCGCAGCGCTACCGATTCGAAGGGCCAGTACCGGCCGCAGTTGGCGAGTTGCTGGATCCTCACCACGGGTGGCGGAAGAAGTTGGATGCTCACCGACACCGTAGCCGCTGCCGTTCCCCAGGCGCTGTTCTGTGCGGTCAGTCGCACCACGTATGTGCCAGGCTCCCAGTCCGCAGCAGAGGCGGTGTTGCCGTGGCCGAAAACGAGCGAGGGCTCGCGTTCCCAGGTCAGCGAGTCACCGCTGAGACCGCCGTCGAACTCATCGCTCCCGCCACCCTGGAAATCGATCGCCACGCGTGGATAGGCGCGTGCCCCGGAGGCTGGCGCGGTTATCTGTGCCAAGGGCACCGAGGGAGCACGCGGGACAAACCGGATCCCAGCGGCTTCTTCGAGGACTACGCCGGTAGCCGCGTCGAGCAACTGGAATCGATACGTAACGCCGTGCGGCAGGTTCGTCCACGAGTATTGCGGATCTCTCGGAAACTCGACGGCCAGCGTCGTGACGTTTGTTGGCAGGGCGACCTGAAACCGCTGCTCCGCGACGTCGCCGAAGACCGCCGTCTGAATGGGCAACGGATCGAGCGAGACGACGTCGGCCAGCAGCGCCGTCGTCAGTAGAGTCGCCGTCGTGCCTTGGGAGACGAGCGCGGCTGTGAGCACCCGACCCGCGGGATTGGAGACGACCACGGCCAGTCCGACGTCTGTCGCCAGCGCGGACGCTACGACAGTCCGGTTCTCCGTCGAGTAGATGCTCGCTACCTGGCGCGAGCCGGTTTCGAACACGCGCAAGACATTCTGAATGAGAGGCGGATCGGCATACACCCTTGTAGGTGTAAGGAAGGCGCCCAAGATCAGAGCCGCTGCCACCAGCACTCTCGTCGTGTGTCCCCTCATCGCGACTGCCTTCCGCGGCCGTGAAGCCGCCGAGTCCCCCCGCGCGCGTACGTGAGCCGCCCGTGGAACCCGCCCGAGTCCGGAGAAACGGCCTGGAGTCCCTTGCCCTCCGAACCGTCTTGACCTTGTTGTTGACCGATTCCCATTCGGCTTGTCACGACGAATGCTCAGGTCGCTCATTCGTCGTGCCCCGCCTTGTTCAACAACTCTACCTCCGAATTGTTCGAATGCAATGACATTTTTTCGAAGCTCTTTCCAGGCCGCACCGCCCCATAGAACCGACTCCTCACCAACCGCACCTCCGGCCCCACGGGCGTGCGCTCGACGGCCAGGCGCATCGCGGCGACGCCAACGGGCAAGGTCCGGCGCTCGCCGCCGCCGGCGACGGGCTGCGTGAGCAGTAGGACCACGGAAGTGGTCGTGACGCCTTGGCTATCGGTCACGGAAAGAGCGAATTCATACGCACCCGCAGCGGTCGGCGTGAACGTCGGGGGCGCGGAATCTGTGGCCGACAGAGATATACGTGGCCCGTTGCCGCACCCCCACGCCGCTGCCTTACCTCGGAAACAGCGCCGGCCCCGCGTCCTGGTAGCCCTCGCCCGTCAGCGACCGCAACATCGCCACCAGCGCCTTCACGTCGGCATCGCTCAACTCGAGCGGCTCGATCAGCGGATCCAGCGAGGGGTTCTCGACGCCCCCACGCCGGTAGTGCTCGATCACGGCTTCCAGCGTGGGCAGCGAACCATCATGCATGTACGGCGGGTGCAGCGCTGTGTCCCGTAGTCCCGGTGTCTTGAAAGCTCCTGCGTCTGCAGGACGACCCGTCACACCGGCACGACCCGGGTCCGCTAATCGCTTCGCCTTCGCGTCCCATCCGATGCCCGTGTTGTGAAATCGCCAGTCCGTGAAGGAGTTCCCCACCAGCATCAACTGATCGCGCGGCCGCTGGCTGCGAATCGAGTCGAACCGGGCGTCGCTCAACACTGTCGCGATGTGGCAACGGCTGCAGCGGGCCTTGCCGAAGAAAAGCGCATCGCCCCGCATCGCTTCCGGCGTGAGGGCTTTGCGATCGCCCAGGCGCCGCCATCGATCCCAGGGCGAGTTGCCAGATACGCGCGTCCGTTCGTAGTCGGAGATGGCGCCGGCGATCCGGTCGAGCGTGACGCGAGAGTCCCCGAAGGCCTTGCGAAAAAAAGGCGCGTAGCCCGCGATTCCGGCTACCGCCCTCACAACCAAATCGTGTGTCCCGCCCAACTCGACGGGGTTCTGCATCGGGCCCTTCG
>JACQFU010000474.1 GCA_016199905.1 Candidatus Wallbacteria bacterium | reverse complement strand
TGCTTTTCGCGATCCCCTGGGAGGGCAGGCTGCTGGTCGGCACGACCGACACGGACTTCGAGGGCGACAGCGATCACGTCGGCGCGCAGGAGGATGAGGTTCGTTACTTGCTGGAGACGCTCCAGAGCTACTTCCCGGACCTATCGCTGACGCCGTCGGACGTGGTCGCGACGTTTGCGGGTCTGCGCCCCTTGCTCGGCGCCGACGGAGGTGCGAGCGCCTCGGCCGTGTCTCGAGAGCACCGCATCGTCGAAGAGCCGTCAGGTCTTCTGACTCTCATCGGTGGCAAGCTCACGACGTACCGGAAGATGTCGGAGCAGGTGGTCGACGCCGTCGCCGCCAAGCTGCGGACCCGGCACGGCATCGCCGCCCGCGAGGCGTGCCGCACGGCCCGGGTGCCGATCCGGTCCTTCGCGACCGACGGACGCGCCACCGGGGTCGGGCGCGCGGGCGAGCTTGGCGCCGAAACGCTCCGCCGGCTGGCCGTGCGCTACCCGGGCGAGGAGGAGGTTCTGGCGGAGTTGGTGCTGGGCGACCCGGGGTTGGGCGAGCCGCTTTCCCCGAACAGCCCGTACCTCGGGGCCGAGATCGTGTTCGCCTGCCGTCACGAGATGGCCGCCACCTTGCCCGACCTGATGATCCGGCGAACCCATCTCTTCTACCGAGAGCCCGACCAGGGTCTCGCCCTGGCCCCGCGGGTCGCGGAGTTGGCCGGAAGGGCTCTTGGTTGGTCGGAGGCCGACCGCGGGCGCCAGCTTGGATTGTTCGAGCAAGCCGTTGGCTCCAGCCGGGGATTTCGCGGGGGGCGATAGGAGACAGGAGATTGCGGATGGGAAGTGGGGAGGCGTGATAGCATGACGGCTGAGACCGGGGAGGGCAGCCGGACATGAATGAGAGACCATCGGAAGCACAGGCCGAGAAGCCTGTCGTGATCGAGAGGAGACGACCGGGACGGCGATCCCGAAAGCCGGCCGCGCCGAGACCGAGGTTTGTGACGCGGCGCGTCATGATCACCGGCCTGGCGGGCTACTGGGGCACGCGGCTGGCCCTGCGGCTGGAGCAGGATCCGCGCTACGAGCTGATCCTCGGAGTCGATACGCAGGTCCCGACGGCGGGACAGTTCTCCCGCACCGAATTCCTCGGCCTCGACGTCAAGAGCCCGATGCTGCTCGACGTCCTGACGGCCCAACGCATCGACACGGTCGTCCACCTCAACATCATCCACTCCAAGGACAAGGAGCGGATGCTCGACAACAACGTGCTCGGAACCCGCCACGTGCTCGCCGCCTGCGCCGAGGTCGGCGTCAAGAAGCTCGTCCTCAAGAGCAGCACCGGCGTCTATGGCGCCTTGCCCGACAACCCCAACTTCCTTCCGGAGGCATGGCCCATCCGCGGGCGGCCCTACCACCCGTACTTCCGAAGCTATGTCGAGGTCGAGAAGTACGCCTCCGAGTTCCTGGGCCGCCACCCGGACCTGCACCTCACGATCCTGCGGTTTGCCTCGATCCTGGGCCCCACGGCCGACACCGCCCTCTCGCGCTACTTGCGCGACCGGATCTGCCCCACGATCCTCGGCTTCGACCCGCTCTACCAGGTCACCCACGAGGACGACGTGCTGGGCGCACTCGCTCGCGCCGTGGAGGCCGACTTCAATGGCCCGGTCAACATCGCAGGCGACGGCGTGCTCTATCTGCACCGCATCATCCGGATGGCCGGCCGCACTCCACTCCCCATCGTCACGGGCCTGAACTTCCCCATCCTCAATACGCTTGCGTCGCTGCCCCTGGTCCCATTGCCCCCCATCGAGATCGATTACCTGCGCTATCTGTGGGTCGCAGAGACGGCCAGGATGAAGACCCAGTTCGGTTTCCAGCCCCTTCACACGGCGGAGGAAACCGTAAAGGATTTCGCGACGACTCGCCGGGTGCAACGCTTCGCCGGAGCCGACGACTCCTCGGACATGGGCGAGTACGCGTCGGCGGTGCTGCGAGACATCCTGGAGGATCCCGAGGAGGATGACCTCCATGCGTCCTGAGGAGACCGTCCTCGAGTCGCCTGAGGAGCTGGAAAGGCTGGACGGAGCTCGCGGGCCCAAGCGGAGCTGCCTGGCCACCACCAAGCGCGGCAAACCCTGCCGTGTGCCACCGCTGGCCGACGCCGATTTCTGCCCCGTCCACTTTCGGTCGCCGGCGCCCGAGGACGACCAACCGCCGGAGGACGAGCCTGCCGCCGGACGCGACGGCGACGCCGCTGGCCCCAGCGGCCGGGAGCGCATCGTTTCCGAGTTGCTGGGCGAGGTCGAGCGATTGGTGCGCCAAACACTGGAGCGGCTGCACGGTTCCGGCATTCTGACGGGCCTGAACATTCTCGAGCTCACCGCCACTCTGCGCCAGAGCCTGGGCAAGCTGCTGCCGTCGATGCAATTCGACGTGCTCCGCATGCTCAAGGACACGCTGCAAAGCGACTATCTGGACCTGGACACCTGGCGGGGACTGGCCTACGTCGTTCGATCCGCACTGGAGGCCCAGCTCGAGCAGACTCGCGAGCGGTTCCAGGGTAAGGCGCCCACCGACGAGTACGGCCTGGACTATGCGTTCTACGAGGCTGTCCGGCCCCTCGTGACCTTCATGTACCGTCACTGGTTCCGCGTGGAGACGACGGGCATCGAAAACGTGCCGGCAGACGGACCTTGTTTGCTGGTCGCCAACCACTCCGGCGTGCTGCCCTGGGATGGAGTGATGCTGTCGGAGGCCATCTGGGAGCACCACCCCCAGCCCCGCCACGCCCGGTTGCTGTTCCTCAAGTGGTTCGCGTCGATCCCCTTCATCGCGCCGTTTCTTGCCAAGACGGGCCAGGTCCTGGCCTGCCCGGAAAACGGCAAGCGGCTTCTTTCGCAGGGTCAACTGGTGGGCGTCTTCCCGGAGGGGATCAAGGGAATCGGCAAACCGTTCCGCGAGCGCTACAGGCTCGCGCGCTTCGGGCGCGGGGGATTCACAAAGCTGGCCATGCAGACACGAGCACCCATCGTCCCGGTGGCGATCGTGGGCGCCGAGGAGACCTATCCGGCAATCTACAAGCTCGACTTCGTGGCGAAGCTGTTGGGACTGCCCTATCTCCCGATCACGCCGACGTTCCCGTTGTTCGGCCTTCTCGGGTTCGTGCCGCTGCCGACGAAGTGGCACATCCACTTCTGCAAGCCGCTTCGATTCAACGAGCGCGCCCCATCGAAGGCCGACGACTACCTCGTGGTTTCCCTGCTGACCGAGCGCGTCCGCAACATCGTGCAGCTGGCTATCAACGAGCTGCTTCGCCGGCGCCGCAGTGTGTTTTAGTCCAACGTATTAGCCCGCCGCGGCGATGAAGAGGTAGAGGTTGCAGACGGCGTGATACACGACGGGAAGCGCGATGCTCCCGGTCTGCTGTCGCAAGTATCCGAACACGAGACCCGGGAAAAAGACTCCGAGAGTCCTCGGATCGCGGCGAAGCACGAGGTGGGCGAGCGCGAAGAGCGCGGACGAGGCGACCAGGCCCGGTCCCAGTTCGAGTCCAAAGAGCCGCCACGGCTTTCGGCCTTCGTTGAACCGGCTCTGCAAGTAGCCGCGAAAAAACGCCTCCTCGGGCAGAGCGACGACCAGCAGCTGGTGCAAGAGGAGCGCAGCGAAGTCCGGAGGGATCGCTGGATGGAAGGCCCGACCCTGAACCAGAGGCAACCAGATCGCCACAAGCGGGGTGTAGGGCACGAGCAGGAGCAAACAAAGAGCGAAGAGCCGCGCCGAGCCGGGGCGTTGGCGCAGAGTGAATCCGTGTGCGGCCAGGTCCCGGCCTGCCAGCTGCAAGGCCGCAATCGGCGCGTAGAGCCACAGCGCGGCAAAGACGACCGTGCCGTGTCCGCCCAGCAGCGATGCCGCTGCCGCGGACTGGATCAGCGCGCCGGCAGCGAGCGTACACGCGAAGAGCGCCAGCGCCCCCAACACCGGCGGCGCCCCGGGCAGATCCTCCGGGCTGCCCGAGATCGAATCCTCGTCCCTACCGCCGTCAGCCCGGCCCAACTTCCGCTTCCTCCCGTCCCGCACCGGCCCGCGACGTGACGCGGCGCGTCACGGCTGGCGCTCCTCGGCGGGCGGCTCGCTGCCGGTCAGGAGTTGGCCCAGTTTCTTGTTGCGCATCAAGCTGACTATGTCGCCCTTCCTCAACTGGGCCTGAATCTCCGGGTCGGCCAAGATCTGTTGCGCCACGGGCATCGAGCGAAAGCGCTCCACGGCAGACAGCATCTTCAGCATCGTGCGGCGGTCCGCGTCGGCCGCCTTGCCGTCGGGATTGTCGGTGAACTCCTGGAGCCATTCCTTGGCAGCGCGATCGGCGAAGAGGTCCTGGACGTGTGAGTCGCGCATCGCGGCGTCGAGCTCGCCCTTGCGCACCTTCTCCATCAGCTCCCTGTCCGACAGAACGGCCTCCAGCCGCGGGCTCGCCATCAGCGACTGCGTCTTCTTCGCGACCGTACCGGGGCTCGTCAGCGTGTGGCCCACGACACGCCCCAGGTCGCCGTCGCCCATCACTTTGCCCGCAATGGCAGCAGTCAAAGAGTCCGTCATCGGGCGGGCCCTCGCCAGCAAAAGGGAGTCGGGCGTTTGCAGCATCCCCGCCACTGCCCCGTCCGGCGGCAGCACGAACGCCAGGAAAAGGACCAGCAACGCGTAAACGGACCCGGTGAAAAAGCCCAGCGCTGCGCCCAGGAGCCGATCGACCAATGTCAACGTCACCATGTGGCGCTGCATCACCGAACGCCGGATGCGATCGGCCAAGCCGAACAACGCCGAAACGACGAAGAATACGGCCATCCCGCCGCCGCCGTAGGCCACCAGGGGCGGCAGCTCCCATGTGTCGCGCAGGACGTCTCCCAGCGGCTTGTAGAGCATCGCCGAGGCGACATAGCTGGTCATGATGCCGGCGACTCCGATGAGCTTGCTCGCCAGACCTCGCTGGTAGCCCCGGACACTCGACAGAACCAGGACGAAACAAAGCACCAAGTCCAGGACCATAGGCCGTCAGACTAGCTCCGGCAAACGCAAATGACAATGCTGCTTTTCAGGGTCCTCCGTGCTATCATCCCGGCTCTCATGAAACGCGCTCTTTTCTCGCTGCTTATGCTGCTGGTCGCGCTCACGCGCCTGTCAGTCGCGTCCCCCAAGGACGACGCCGGATACGTGGCGTGGCTCACCCGCTTCCAGGAGGCCCTCGACCGCTTCGAGCGATTCGAAGGTCCCGACGATGAGGATCAGGTGAAGCAGCTCCTCCTGGGCAAGCCCACGGGAGGCGCCCCCAGTTACGGCAAGTGGCTGGCGATGTACGGCGCGTTCCTGGACAAGCTCGACCGCGGCGCCACCATCGGCCGCGTGCTCGACTACGCCGTGTCCGGCCGGCCCGCCGAGCGCACCGAGCAGTACGGGCCGTGGTTCGAATCGCTGGCGCCCCGCCTCTCCGAATACGATCGGTTCACGCGCCCGGAGCAGTGGCAAGCGATTCAGCGGATGCTTTCTGTCGTTCCAGCCGGCACCGAGACCTTCTACCCTCGCTGGCTCGCACTCTATGACGAGTACATGGAGCTGTATCGCCGCTTCGGCAGGGCGGAGACCAAGCAGGTGCTGGACGTGTTGGCCCGCGTGAAGCCCCAGGGGTCCGGCGGCCAAGCACCCGAGTTCCTCCGGGAGCCGGAACGCACGATGGAGCAGGTGACGGCCGATCCGCAGTTCGTCGACCGCTACCTCGACCTGACGGCCCTGGTTCGGCAGCGTCTGGCCTATCAGGCCGCCAACGGCAACGTTCGGGCCCGCGAGCAACTCGACCGCCTGCGTCAGATAGCGCACTGAGCGCGGCTCGGTCTACCTGGGTGCCAGCAGCGATTCCAGGCTCAAGCTCCTGCCGTTGGTTGCTTCGTAGAGGAATCCCGTGCCCTCCCCGAAGGCCGGCGCGGGCGTCCCGGGCTTCGCTGGGAACGTCACGACGAACCGGCCGTCCCGCGCTCCAATCAAGTAGCCCACACCAAGCAGGTTCAGCAGATCGTCGGAGTTGAGGGCCGAGACCTGCGGATACGGCACCGACACGCCGCCCAAACCCGCGCGTACCGCGTAACCTCGAGCTCGGGCACGAGGCCAGGCCACGCCTGTCAGTTCCAGCGTATGCGCCGCCGGCCCGGGGATCTGCAGAAGATACGCGCCCGTAGGGGAGACCTCCGGAGCGGGCGTGCCTGCTCCGGGAAGGTACGCTTGCCACTTCGCGCTGTTGCCCACACCCGGGTACGCCACGAAGCTGGCCCCCGTTGCCTGCAAAAGGTCTGCGACCGTGAAGTGGGGCCCCTGCTCCGCCGGATTGAAGGGAACGCTCACCAGGTTCGTCCCCAGCGTCAGCGGCAACTTGAGCTTCCTCAACGTCAAGCCGACGTCCACCTTCGCCACGAACGGGACGCTCCGCAGCGAGTCGCTGCCGTTACGCTCCACGAACAGCTGGAACGCGTAGCTGCGGACCTCCTCGTCCCCCAGGTCGGGCGGCGTGAAGGTGGTCTTCGGGCTGAATGGATCGGATAGTCGCACGTTCGGGCCGAGGACCTGAACCCAGCGGTAGGCAGCGATCGTCTGGCCGGACACGGAGACGGCGGAGGACGTGCCGTCCAGCGTCACCACGGAGCCGACCCGCGGCTGGGGCGAGATCTGCACCACTGCTTGCGGCACCTTTTTCGCGGGGCTGTCGACGACAACTCGGATCGACTTCACAACCTCGGGCCCCAGCGGGATATCGGAGTTGTCGGCTTCTCGCAAGCGGCACTGGAATGTCCGGACGCCCGCGGTGTCCGCCGTGAAGGTAACGCGCGACTGGGAAGAGCCGAGATCCTGCTGTGTGAGCCGCAAAACCGAGCCGGAGGTCTGCCGCCAGGAGAAGAGACCCTTCTGGCGCCCCGCGGTGAAATCGGGATCGGAGGCCCTCGCCTGGAGGCTCACCAGCGCACCGACTCCGACCCGCAATGGAGCCTCGGTGCTGGTCGAGGGGGAGTCGCCCAGGTCGCGTCCCACGAAACTGGTCGTGGAGCCCGCCGACGTCACGGAGAGCACCGGCGCCACGTCATCCACTGGCCTGACGATCACGGTCACCTGCTGGGGATCGCTTGCGAGTCCCGAAGCGTCGGTGACGACGAGTTGGAAGACCTACGTGCCCTCGATCTCGGCCAGGAAGGAGACGGATGCCGATGCGGGCAGCAAGATCGGGAAGGGTCCGGAGACCTGACTCCAGGTATAGGTGAGATGGGCGCGGTCTGCCGCGTCCTGGTCGGTGGAACCCGTGGCGTCGAGCGTGACTCGCGAGCCAGCCTCGACGGAAAGCGGCCCGGCCAGGTCTCCGATTTTCCGGACCGCCGGACCGCCCTTGGCTGGCGCCCCGAGAAGCTGAACATCGGCCAAGGGCGCATTTTGAGAACCTTGCAGCAGGATGGTCACGACGGAAGTAGGCGAGGCAAGCACACCGTTGCTCACTTGCAAGGCCATCCGGTATCGGCCGGGTGCAAGCGGACTGACCGACGGGTTCGGACTGGCCGGGCTGTCGATGGCAGCGGATTGCACGGGCGCCTGCAGCAACCGCCACTGATAGGTGAGGAGTCTCGAAGGTACGCTCGGGTCGCTACTGGCGCGGCCGCCGCGCCTC
>JACQFU010000473.1 GCA_016199905.1 Candidatus Wallbacteria bacterium | reverse complement strand
TAAGCCCCTAGCCCCTAGCCCGGAGCCCGGAGCCCCCTCGCCCCCTCGCCCCCTCGCCCCCTCGCCCCCCGCCCCCCCCTACTCCCGGTACTTGTTGTAGACGTCCAGGATCTCCGTGTAGCCCTTGTCGAAGGCGTCGAACACGAGCGGGTCGAAGTGCTTGCCGCGGTCGGCGCGCAGCATCGTCATGACCTTCTCCAGCTCGTAGGCGGGTTTGTAGCAGCGGCGGCTGGTGAGAGCGTCGAACACGTCGGCCAGCGCCACGATGCGACCCTCCACAGGAATATCCTCGGCGGCCAGCCCCAGCGGATAGCCCGAGCCGTCGTACTTCTCGTGGTGTGTCAACGCGATGATCCGGCTGATCTCCAGCAACTCCGATTGCGAACCGCTCAGGATCTTGGCGCCGATGCTGGTGTGCGTCTGCATGATCTCGCGCTCGATCGCGGTGAGCCGGCCGGGCTTGAGCAAGATAGCGTCGGGGATGCCCAACTTGCCCACGTCGTGCATCGGGCTGGCGTACAGGACCAGCTCGGCCCGTTCGTCGGTCAAACCGAAGTGGCGCGCGATGATCTGGGAATAGTTGCTCATCCGCTTGAGGTGCAGGGCCGTGTCCTCGTCGCGGTACTCGGCGGCGATGGCGAGGCGATAGATCGTGTCGAGGTGCGCCTCTTTGATCGCCTTGGTGAGTTGGGCGTTGTCGAGTGAGACGGCCGCCTGGCTCGCGATGGCTACCACCAGGCCCTCTAGCTCCTTGTCGAACGGGATGACCACGCCGTCCTTGGCGGTGGAGTTGATGAGCTGAATGACACCAAGGACCTTCTGGTGCTGATTGCGCATCGGGACCAGAAGCATCGATTGAGTCCGGTAGCCCGTCTTCTGGTCGAACCCTCGGTTGAACTGGAACGGACTGTCCGCCGGAATCTGGTAGGCGTCCTCCAGGTTCAGCACCTGGCCCGTCTCGCAAACATAGCCTGCAAGACTCTGCCGGGTGATCGGGATGTACAGGTTGCGGAACGACGGCGCGTCCGGAGGCTGCGGGCCGATGCCCATCCCGAGCGTCTTGTTCTGGCTGGCCGCAAATCGCAGCTTGTCGCCCTCGCGGATGTAAAGGCTGCCCGCGTCGGCGTGAGTGAACTCCCGGACCTCGGTCACGATGAGGTCGAGCAACTTATCGAGGTCGTGCTCGCTGGTGAGCGCGACTCCGATTCGCGTGAGGTGACCTAGGCCGCCTCGGACATCTTGCTCATGTCCCAGGGCGGGTCCCAGACCAGCTCCACTTGCGCCTCTTTTACACCGGCTATCCCCATGATTTTGTCGAAGGCCTCCTGGCGCAGCATCCCTCCCATCCCGCAGCCAGGCGCCGTCATCGTCAAAGCCACTTGCACCTTGCTGCCCTCCGGCTCGGCCGGCAGCACCTGGCAACAGTAAACTAGCCCGAGGTCGACGATGTTGACCGGGATCTCGGGGTCGTACACCGTCTTGAGCTGGTCCCAGACCAGCTGCGGGTCGACCGTCTTCCCTGGCTCCAGGGGTACCGCCGCGGCGACCGGGGCAAACGTCTGGATCGGCGGCGTCGCCGGCACTGGGAGCCCCAGCGCGTCAGCGTCCTTGCCTGCGATACGGGCCAGGAATCCGCGGTCGGTCATGACCGTGAAGTTCCCGCCGAGGGTCTGAGTGATCGTGACGATGGTCCCCTTTTCAAGGGGGATGCGGGTGCCGAACGGGACCTGGATGGCCCCCACTTCCCGCAGGAGCGATACTGTTTGATGACTTTCCATTGGAGGGGTCGGGGGTCGGGTATCGGGTATCAGAAGGAGGGCGACGAGCTCACTCGGTGCTGACCGGGACGCCTGCGCCCTCGAGGGCGGCTTTCAAGGTGTGCCAGGCGAGGCTGGCGCACTTCACTCGGGCAGGGAACTCGCAGACACCGCTGAAAACGGCGAGCTTGCCCATGATCTCGGCGTCGAAGGGATCGCCGGGCTGGCCGGTGACCATTTTGTGGAAGTGTTCGAAGAGCAGCTCGGCCTGGGCGGCGGTCTTGCCCTTGACTGCCGCCGTCATCATCGAGGCCGAGGCCTTGGAGATGGCGCAGCCGCTGCCCTCGAAGCCGATGTCTCGGATGATGCCGTCGTCAACTCTGACGAACAGCGAGAGCTGATCGCCGCACAGCGGGTTGAAACCTTCCGCCCTGCAGCAAGGCGACTCGAGTCGCTTGAAGTTGTGAGGCTTCTTGCTGTGATCGAGAATGACTTCCTGGTAGAGATCGCGCAGCTCGGACATCAGCCGAACACCTCCCGCACCTTGTGGAGGCCGGCCACCAGCGCGTCGATCTCGGCGGCGGTGTTGTAGAGCGCAAAGCTGGCCCGGGCCGTCGCCGGCACCTTGAAGTGCAGCATCACGGGCTGAGCGCAATGGTGGCCCGTGCGGATCGCGATCCCTTCCAGGTCCAGCACCGTCCCGATGTCGTGCGGATGAACCGCGTCCATCACGAAGCTCACGACACCGAGCTTCTCGCGAGCCGTGCCGATGAGGCGCACGCCGGGCACCTCCTGAAGCCGCGCCGTCGCCAGTCGCAACAGTTGCTCCTCGTGGGCGGCGACGCCCTCCCGGTCGAGGGAGCCCAGCCAGTCCAGGGCAACACCCAGGGCGATGGCGCCGGAGATATGAGGCGTGCCCGCTTCGAACTTGTAGGGAATCGCGTTGTAGGTCGTCTTCTCGAAAGTCACCGACCGAATCATGTCGCCGCCGCCCTGGTAAGGCGACATCGCCTCCAGCAGCTCGGCCTTGCCGTAGAGGATGCCGATTCCGGTGGGGCCGTAGAGCTTGTGCCCGCTGAAGACGTAGAAGTCGCAATCCAGCTCGCGCACGTCGACCGCCAGGTGCGGCACGGCCTGCGCGCCGTCGAGCAGCACGGGCACTCCGCGAGCGTGAGCGGCGCGCACGATCCCGAAGGACGATTCCGAGCTCGTCCCGCAGCATCTGCCAGGGGACGATGTTGGAGTGGTGCTCCATCTCCGAGAGGATCACCTCGTCGCCGGCCTTGAATCGGCGGCGACCGTAGCCCTGGGCTACGAGGTTGATCCCTTCGGTGGTGCCTCGCACGAACACGATCTCGCGGTCCTCGCCGGCGTTGAGGAACGCGCGCACCTTGCGCCGCGCTCCCTCGTAGGCCTCTGTGGCGCGCTCCGAGAGGCGGTGGACGCCGCGATGAACGTTGGCGTTGTCGGTGCCGTAGTAGCGGCCGAGCGCGTCCATCACGACCTGGGGTTTCTGGCTGGTCGCAGCGTTGTCGAGGTAAACCAGGTGCTTGCCGTGGTGGACCTCCTGATCCAGGATTGGGAAGTCCTTCCTCACCAGCCGCACGTCGAAAGCGGCCCGGACGCTCGCGGCGCTCTCGACCACCCGGGTGCCGCGCTTGCCGCTCATGCCGCGTCCCGCCCCCCCCGCCAGCAGCCAGGCGTGCACCACAGCGTCGAGGCTCTCCCGGATCGGCGCCAGGGGGACGCCCTCCACGATCTCGCCGGCGAAGGCGTAGGTGAGGACTGCCCTGGCAGCATCGGCGTTCAGGCCTCGCGACCGCAGATAAAACAGCGCGTCGGCATCGAGCTGGCCGACGGCGGCGCCGTGGGCGCACTTGACGTCGTCGGCGTAGATCTCGAGCTGCGGCTTCGTGTCGACCGACGCATCCGGGGAGAGCAGCAGGTTGCGGTTGCTCTGGGTGGCGTCGGTCTTCTGCGCGTCCTGGCGCACCAGCACCTTCCCGTTGAAGACAGCGCGGGCCGAACCGTCCAGCACGCCCTTGTAGACCTCTGCGGACTTGCAGCGCGGGCGGGCGTGATCCACCAGCGTGTGGTTGTCGACATGCTGGCGGCCCGCGGCCAGGTAGAGGCCGTTCAGCGCGCACTCGGCCCCCTCGGCGTCGAGCAGTACGGAGACGTCGTTGCGGACCAGCGCGCCGCCCACGCCGATCGACCAGCCGGCAAAACGGCTGCCGCGCCCCTGGCGCACGCGCAGGTTCGAGACGTGGAAGGCGTCGCGACCTTCTCTTTGCACCTTGAAGTAGTCAATGGAGGAATCGGGTCCGAGAGCAATCTCGGTGACCGGATTCGAAAAGTAGCGAGCGCCCTCGGGGCCGACCCAGGTCTCCACCACCGACGCCCTGCTTCCGTGGGCCGCGACGACGACGGTGCGAGAGTGGATGGCGTGGGCCGCGTCCTGGGGCAGGGCCACGTGAACAATCCGGATCGGCGCCGCCGGAACGCAGCCGGCCGAAAGCGAAACGACGGCGCCGTCGGCGGCGAAGGCTGTGTTGAGCAGCGCGAAGGGATGGGCCGCGTACTCGGCTGCGCCGCCGAGGGAATCCTCGAGCAAGCCGCCCGGCGCGCTCAGCGCCTCCGCAAGGCTGCCGGCCAGGACGCCCACCGATGGCTGGGGCACCTCGGAGAGGGCCGCCGAAAAGCGGCCGTTGACGAAGACGAGCCGAGCGCCGCCGGCTTCCGGAGCTTCGAGCAACCCCAGGTCCTGGAGCCGGTCGCGCGCGGCGGCGTCCAGATCGAAGCTCTTCGGCGCCGCAAAGCGAGTCTCGGCAATGGGCAAGACGCTGGTATAGCGCCAGTCCTCCACCTGGGTAGTCGGGAAGCCCGCGGCCAGGAAGGCCTCCATCGCCTCCTTGCGCAGTCCGGCGAACCGGCCCCCCCGCGCGGCGGCGGGGAGCCGCTCGAAGTCGGCAGCGTAGGCGTCCAGGGTTTCGCTCACGTCACGCCTCCTGGTGCTGCCCGGGCCGGGCCGCGGCCGGGACGCCGTCGCCCGGCAGCTCCTCGAAGCCGGCGTAACCGACGCGCTCTAGCTCGTGAGCCAGGTCCTTGTCGCCGGACTTGACGATCCGCCCGCCGGACATCACGTGCACGTGGTCGGGAACGATGTAGTCGAGGAGCCGCTGGTAGTGCGTGATCAGCACGATGGCGCGGTCGGGGCTGCGCAGCGCGTTGACTCCGCCAGAAACGATCCGCAGCGCGTCGATGTCGAGACCCGAGTCGGTCTCGTCGAGGACCGCCAGCTTCGGCTCCAGGATCGCCATCTGGAGGATCTCGTTGCGCTTCTTCTCGCCGCCGGAGAAACCCTCGTTGACGGAGCGCGACAGGAACCCCTCGTCCATGTCGACCAGTTTCATCTTTTGACGCACCAAGGAGAGGAAGTCGATGGCGTCCAGCTCCTCCTCGCCGCGGTGCTTGCGGACGGCGTTGAGGGCGGCCCGCAGGAAGTAGGCGTTGCCGACTCCCGGGATCTCGACGGGGTACTGGAAGGCGAGGAACACGCCCTCGCCGGCGCGCTCTTCCGGCTCCATCGCCAGCAGGTCCTTGCCGCCGTAGAGCACGCGGCCGCCCGTGACTTCGTAGCTCTCGCGGCCCGCGAGCGTGTTAGCCAGCGTGCTCTTGCCGGAGCCGTTGGGCCCCATGATGGCGTGCACCTCGCCGGCGCGCACAGTCAGGTTCAGGCCGCGGAGAATCTCCTGGCCTCCGACCACGACGTGCAGGTTCTGGATCTCGAGCATGGTGTAGGTTTGCCTTTCCGGAATTCGCGGAGAACCTAGCCGACGGCGCCCTCCAGGCTGACTCCGAGGAGCTTCTGGGCCTCCACGGCGAACTCCATCGGCAGCTTGCGGAAGACTTCCTTGCAGAAGCCGTTCACGATCATCGACACGGCGTCCTCTTCGCGGATGCCGCGCTGCTTGCAGTAGAAGAGCTGGTCTTCGCCGATCTTCGAGGTCGAGGCCTCGTGCTCCACCTGCGCCGTCGGGTTCTTGACCTCGATGTAGGGGAAGGTGTGCGCCCCGCAGCGGTCCCCCATCAGCAGCGAGTCACACTGAGAATAGTTACGAGCTCCATCGGCGCTTTTGAGTATTTTGACCAGGCCGCGATACGTGTTCTGCCCGTGGCCGGCAGAGATGCCCTTCGAGATGATGGTGCTCCGCGTGTTCTTGCCGGCGTGAACCATCTTGGTGCCCGTGTCGGCCTGCTGGTAGTTGTTCGTCAGCGCCACCGAGTAGAACTCGCCGACCGAGTCGTCGCCGGCCAGGATCACGCTCGGGTACTTCCAAGTAATCGCGGAACCCGTCTCCACCTGCGTCCAGCTGATCTTCGAGCCCCTGCCCGCGCACTTGCCGCGCTTCGTCACGAAGTTGTAAATGCCGCCCTTGCCCTGGGCGTCGCCCGGGTACCAGTTCTGGACCGTGCTGTACTTGATCTCGGCCCCCGCCAAGGCGACCAGCTCAACGACCGCGGCGTGCAGCTGGTTGGTGTCGCGCTTCGGCGCCGTGCAACCCTCCAGATAGCTGACGTGCGCCCCCTCCTCCGCCACGATCAGCGTGCGCTCGAACTGGCCGGTGTCCAGGGCGTTGATCCGGAAGTAGGTCGACAGCTCCATCGGACAGCGCACACCCTTCGGAATGAAGCAGAAGCTGCCGTCCGAAAAGACCGCGCTGTTCAGGGCCGCGAAATAGTTGTCGCTGTACGGCACGACGCTGCCCAGGTACTTCCGGATCAAGTCCGGATGTTCCTTGAGCGCCTCGCTGAAGCTGCAAAAGATGACGCCCTTCTCGCTGAGTTTCTCCTTGAACGTCGTGGCGACCGACACGCTGTCGAAGACCGCGTCGACGGCTACTCCCGCCAGTTTCGCCCGCTCGTGCAGCGGCACGCCCAGTTTCTCGAAGGTCTTCAGCAACTCCGGATCGACCTCGGCGAGACTCTTGGGGCCGTCCTTCTTCGACTTGGGGGCCGAATAGTAGACGATATCCTGGTAGTCGATCGCCGGGTAGTGGACGTTGGGCCACTTCGGCTCCGCCATCGTCTGCCAGTGGCGAAAGGCGCGCAGGCGCCACTCCAGCATGAATTCGGGTTCGTTCTTCTTGGCCGAAATGACCCGGACGATCTCCTCGTTGAGCCCCCGCGGCACAGCGTCGGCTTCGATGTCGGTGACGAAGCCGTACTTGTACTCCTTCTCCGTGAGCTCCTGCAGTGCTGTGGTCTCGGCATCCATAGAATGATGTTCTCGGCCCTACAAAACCAGACTAAAAGTATTCTTTATGGCTAGTAGATCGTTTTC
>JACQFU010000059.1 GCA_016199905.1 Candidatus Wallbacteria bacterium | reverse complement strand
TGTTGCCGTAATTGCCCATGTAGCCTTCATACTCGGAGGATTGAGGCTCGAGCTCGTCATTCGGCTTCGCGAAGCCGATCTCCTGCAAATCGACGTCGGCGTGAATGCCTTCGAGCGCACCGGTGTCCGGGTCCAACCAGCGATCCAGAGTTGTGTCCGAGTCGATCAGCGAGCCCAGCTCATGGCTCTCCTCATCGGCGTCGTCCGGGTCCTCGTCGTCCAGCTCGTCGTCGAAATTGTCATCGTCATCATCCCAACCGCGATTCCAGCGGGACCCGCCTCCGTAGTCTTGCTGGTCGTAGCATTCCCAGCTCTCATGGATCTCGGCCAGCGCCAGGGTCGCCTCGCATCCGGCCGCCGAGGCCGCGTCACGAAGCGCGTTGGCCCGAACTGCGTCATCGCCCTTCAGGCGATCCCAACCGAGAGCGCGCTCGGTGTACTGGTGATCGAGGAGGAAGACCAGCTTCCCCATCCACTCATTCTCGTCTTCAGCATCCTGCCGACGAGCTGGAGTCGATGCCGGGGACTCAAAGTACTTTCCAAGCTCCGCGGCTATCTTTGCGACGGCTTTCGGGTCTGTCTTGATAGCCGGTTCCTTACTCTTCTTCCTTTTCGAGATCATCAGGTTGTAGGTCAGTACGACCCGATAGCCTGCGGTCACCGGGCGGACCTCGTGCTTGCAATAGGCGTAGAAGGCGAGAAAGGAGAGCGAGTTCTTGTTGGCTCCAAATTGAAGTTTCTCCCCCTGGTGCTCGATGGTGATGGCACCGCCCTTGAAGTCCGATGGCAGTGTGACCACGAGGGTCGCCACCATCGAGGCGTCCTTCTCGGAGTCTCTGTGTTTGGCGAAGAACTGGCCGGGACCATAGACGACTGCCTCTCGCCGAGCCGTAAGCGGCGCAGTGGAACCTCCGTGGAGTTCCGGACTTTGGGGTCGTAAAGCGTCTTCTCACGCAGGCCGAAGCGGGCCGGTCGCCCGACGGCCACCAGACCTCGGGCCTGCTTCTGCGTCAAGGGAAAGCGCAGTACGCCCACGTCCTTCACTTCCATATGCAGGGCCGTCACCGGCGCTGTTCGCCGGGCAGCAAAGCGACCCGAGCTTTGGAGCGGTGTGAGAAGGTGCGCGATATCCTCCGCGGTAGCTTCGGTCTTGCTTGTCATGATTCAACAACCATCCAGGCGAAGTACCCGGGAAATCAAGCTTTTCCGAGTGACCAGGTGACCTTACGGTTCGGCCTCAGCTCGCCGGCACGGCCTCGGCACCGGCGCTCTCGGGTGGGACCGTCACGGCCGCGTCGGTGTCTTCGGCGGTCGACTCGGTGGCGGCGTCCCCACCGGAGGCGCTTCCGCCCGGGCTGGCGCCCGCATCTGCCGCGGGCTGCTCCTCCTCCTGATCCTTGTATTGCAGTTCGTAGAGACGGCGGTAAATGCCGCGCTGCCGCAAGAGCGAGGCGTGCGTGCCTTCCTCGACCAGGCGGCCCTTGTGCAGCACCAGGATGCGGTCGGCGTGGCGAATGGTGGAGAGCCGGTGCGCGATGACGATGGTCGTACGCCCCTCCATCACGCGGGCGAGGGCCTGCTGGATGACGTGCTCGGTCTCGGAGTCGACGGAGCTGGTGGCTTCATCGAGTATGAGGTTACGCGGGTCGAGCACCAGAGCCCGGGCGAAGCTGAGCAACTGCCGCTCGCCGGCGGACAGGTTGCTGCCCCGCTCCCGCACCTCGGCGTCGTAACCGCCCAGCCGCTCGATGAACCGCTCGGCGTTGACCGAGCGGGCCGCTTCGACCACGCGATCCCTGGAGATCGAGGCGTCGCCGAGCGTGATGTTGTCGGCCACCGTCCCGCCGAAGATGAACACATCCTGCAGGACGACGTTGACCGTCCGGCGCAGGGTCTTTGCGTCCATCTCCGTGAGATCGACTCCGTCGATCGCGATGCTCCCGGCGGCCGGGTCGTAGAAGCGGGAGAGGAGCTTCATGAACGTGCTCTTGCCCGCGCCCGTGGCTCCGACGACCGCAACGTGCTCGCCTGCCCGGATGTGCGCGGTCAGTTCGTGGATCACGTCCTCCCCCGGGCGGTACTGGAACCGGACGGCGTCGAAGCGCACCTCGCCGCGGAACGTTTCGGCGCGCGCGGTCTCGCGCCAGTGGATCTCGATGGGGGCGTCGAGGACATCGAAGATCCGTTCGGCGCTGGCGAGCGCGCTTTGCAGGATGGCGAACTTTGCCGAAAGGTCGCGAATGGGATTGAAAAGACCCGTTGTGTACTCGACTGCGGCCACCAGGGTCCCGAACGACATCGCGCCTTCGAGGATCGAGCGTCCTCCGTACCAGATGAGACCGGCGATGGAGAGGCGGCTGGCCAGCTCCACGATCGAGTAGAGCGAGGCCTCGTAGAGGTTCGACTTGTGGTAGGCCTCCTTGAACTGGCGGTTCAGTTCGCCGTACTCGCGGGCATTGCGCGCTTCGCGATTGAAAAGCTGGACCACGCGGATGCCCGACACGACCTCGCCCAGGTAGGCGTTGAGCCTCGACAGGAGCGTCTTGGCGGTGTGGAAGACCTCGCGCATCAAGCCGCGGAACCGCAGGAGCACCGGCGCCAACAGCGGCAGCATCCCGAAACAGAACAGCGACAGCCGCCAGTCGAGCCAGAGCAGCATCGCGGAGATGGCCAGGATGGTGACGCCGTCGGAGGCGACGGCCACGACGCCGGAGGTGAAGAGCGCGTTGAGCGACTCGACGTCGCTCGTGACGCGCGTCATCAGGCGGCTTGCCGGGTTCTTGTCGTGGAAGGGGGCGGAGTGGGCCAGGAGCTTCGCATAGAGGCGTTTGCGCAAGTCGAAGGTGAAGCGCTGGCCTGCGAACTGCGTGGTGTAGTTCTGCGCGAACCGCAGGACGCACTCGATCAGGAGGCTCAGCACGTAGAGCGCCACGAAGGTCGCCAGCTTCGCGCGATCGCCCTTCAACAACGCGCCGTCCACGGCCAGCTTGAGCAGGTAGGGCTGCGTGAGGTGGATGAGCGCGACGGCCGGCAGGAGCGCGAAGGACAGCGCGACGAGCAGCTTGTACGGCGCCATCAATCCGACCAGCCGCCGCAGAAGCTGGGAGTCGCGCGAGCGGTCCCGGGGGATATTCTCGAGGTCGTGGCTCATGCCGCCTCGAGCTCTCCTTCCAGCGCCTCCGTGAGCGCCTGGCGCTGGGCCATCCGCGCGTAGAGGCCTCCGCGGCCGATCAGCTGCCGGTGCGAGCCCTGCTCCACCAGCCGCCCGCCTTCGAGCACCAGGATCAGGTCGGCCCATTTCACGGTGGAGATGCGATGCGAGATCACCAGCGCCGTTCGCCCTGCGAGCCAGCGCTTCAGGCCGCCGAGGATCTCTTCTTCGGTCGCGGTGTCGACCGAAGACAGGGCGTCGTCGATGACGACGATGGGCGCCTCCCGAACGAGCGCGCGCGCGATACAGGTGCGCTGCCTCTGGCCGCCCGAGAGCATCACCCCGCGCTCGCCGACGAGGGTGTCGAAGCCCTGGGGAAACTCGGTCATGTCCTTCTCGAGACGGGACACGGAGGCGGCCCAGCGGACCTTTTCCCAGTCCATCTCGGGAAGGCTGTAGGCGATGTTCTCGCCCAGGGAAACACCGAAGAGCACGTTGTCCTGGGGCACGAACGCGATGGAGCGGCGCAAGGTCGCCAGCGGCAGACGCGTCACGTCGTGGCCGCCGATGAAGATCTGCCCCTCGCGTAGAAGCGCGCCAGAAGGTGCACCAGCGTCGTCTTTCCGCTGCCCGTGCCGCCCACGATGGCGCAGACGCTGCCCCGCGGGATGTGGGCGCTCACGCCATCCAGCACCCGGCGCTCCGGGGCGGCCGCGACGGGGCGGTAAGCGAACGTGAGATTTCGCAGCTCCAGCTCACCCTGAAGACTCGAAACCTCCACTGGGTCTATCGGGTCGGTTATGGCCGGATCCTGCTGGAAGATCTCCTCCAGCCGGCCCATGGCCGCCAGACCGCGCTCCAGCACGTTCAGTATCCAGCCCAGGCCGATGGTCGGCCAGAGAAGCATTCCCAGATAGCTGTTGAAAGCCACGAACTCCCCCAGCGTGATGCGGCCCGAGATCACGTCCCGGCCGCCCAGTGCCATCAGCAGCACCGTGGCCATGCCCCCGACCGCGCCGACGACGGGGAACGCGATGCCCTCCGTCCGCTCCAGCGCGAGCGACGCCTGCATGTAGCGATCGTTGGCCCGCTCGAAGGCCGCGGCCTCGTGGGCCTCCCGCCCGTAGGCCTTCACCAGCAGGATGCCCGAGAGGCTCTCCTGGATCTGGGCCGATAGCGCGCTCAGCTCCTGCTGGGCCGCAACCGACTGGTCGTGCATCCGCTTGCTCAACCGGTTGAACACGTAGAGCAAGATCGGATACGGCAACATCGAGAAGAACGTCAGCCGCGGGTTCAGGTAGAGCATCATCCCGACGGTCGTGACGTAGGTGAACGCCGTGTTGAC
>JACQFU010000489.1 GCA_016199905.1 Candidatus Wallbacteria bacterium | reverse complement strand
GCGTCGCCGCCGGTCCCGCGACTAGCTGGCTCAACCGCGCCAAAAAGCACTCTCTGAAGGCGGGACTTCACAATCTGAGGGACGCGTACACGGCCTATTACTCGCAGAAGAGCGCCTATCCGGGGCCGGACCTCAAGGAGCTGCTGGTCTCCAACGGCGGCAACATCGCCGAGTGGCCCGTGGACACGACCAGCGGGTCCGGGAGCGTCGTGACCACGCTGACCGGCGAAGGCGGCTGGTATCACGACCAGCAGAAGCACGAGGTCAAGATCAACCGAAAGGGCGACGACCCGTTCGGGCAGCCCTATGCCGATTACTGACGGGGAGCGGAGTTGGGCAAGCGCCACAGGAAACCGCCGTCGTCCGGTCCGCGAGTCTGGATCACGCTGGGGCTGATCGCGATGGGCGTGGCCGGAATCGTGATGCTGAACGCGGAATTCGCGCGGCAGAACGCCGAGAGCGACACGTGCCACACGGCCCTGAAACAGATCGCGGAGGCCGTGAAGAGAGCGCCGCCGCTGCTCGGCCTGGCGAATGCGGACCCAAAAGATATTCAGGGTATTTTGGAGCGGTCGGGTGCGCTGCCGGGATTGCCGGCGCACCGGGGAACCGGATCGCCGTACGTCTTCGCGAAGGGCGGCGCGGTCTACTGCCGCGAGCACGGAGCGCCCAAAGACTGACTCGCGCTCAGGGTGCCAGCGGATCGCCGATGAGGTCGTCGAAGCGGCAAGCCGCGTCGCCGCGCGTGAAGACGCCCACCGAGCCCCAGCCGCCGATCCCGCCGTCATCGGCCTCGAATAGCGCCCTGTTGTCGAGGATCGCCTCGAAGCTCTTCTTGCGACAGTCGATTCGAAGCTCGTGCCAGACGCCGGAGGCGATCTCGCACTCCTTGGCAGCGACCTTCGTCCGCCGCCCGTCCTTCATCGCGTAGAGGGTCACGGCCCCGGCCGTTGCGTCGGCCTCCAGAGCATAGTGGTTTCGCTCGTCCTTGAACCGCCAGACGAGCCCGCAGGCGCGCGAGCTGGCGCCCCCCACAACCTTGAAGGAAACGTCGGCCGTAACGTCGCCGAAGCTCGGCTCCTTCGGACAGGCAAACACCCAGCGATCGCTGGGGCCCGCCAGCTCCTCTTGCGAGAGGACCTTGCTGCCGCTGGGCGCTCCCTTCTCGGAGCGCACGCGCCAGCGTCCGTCCGGGGCCGAGCCCGCTCGCCAGAAGCGCCAGTCGTCGGGCGGCTCGCCGCTGCGGCCGTCGTGGAAGTTCCAGGTCACCCGTTTCGGGCCGACGTCGTCCGCTTCCTGCGCCACCGACGGGGCGTAAAAGGCCAGGGTGAGCAGTCCGGCGAGAATCAATGGTTTCATCGAGGATCACCTCTTGGGGCCAGGCGGAGACTCCTCCCCGGGGATCTTAGGACGCTTGCGGCCCTCGGCCAAGCGTTCAAGGGATTCACCATGAGGTCTCCGACAGTTATAATTGAGGAGAGGGCTCCGAGGGGGAGTTCGCCACCGATGGCCGAAAAGATTCTGCTCGTCGAGGACAGCAAGACCCAGGCTGCGTTTGTCGCCGCGGCGCTCTCGGCCGACGGCTACGTGGTCGAGATCGCCAGCTCCGGGGAGTCGTCGCTCACTCTGGTTCGCGAGTTCCGTCCGGACCTGGTGTTGCTGGATGTGGAACTGCCGGGGATGAGCGGCCTGGACGTCTGCCGCGCTCTGCGTCGCGACCCTGCTCTGCACACACTTCCCATCCTCATGTTCACCGATCACGACGATAGCCCCGACGAACTGCTGGGTCTTCAGTACGGTGCCGACGACTACGTCGGCAAGTCCGAGCCGATCCAGACGTTGCTCGTCCGGGTGCGGAGGCTGCTGGACCGCATGCGCGACTACCAGCGCATGAGCGAGCACGATCGGCTGGATCTGTTGCGCGCAGCCAGCGATGTGTTGAGCCACGGGGTAAACAACCCGCTGCAAGTGATCCTGATGAGCCTCGATCTGCTGGACGCCCGGGGCGATCCGGACGAGCGCGCCCGGCGAGCGCTGGCGAACATTCGACGCTACGTGAACCGCGTGGCGAAGCTGGTGCGAAATATCGAGGCCGTCTCGAAGCTGGCCGAGAGCACGTTCGTGGAGCGCCGGGTGCTCCTGGACCTTCGCCACGCTCTGGAGGAAGCCGAGCTGAGCGCCAAGGCCGATCAGGACTGGAAGCTCTGACGGGGAAACCCGGGCCACCGCGGCCCGGGCTGCCGGCCTGCCCGAACCGTAGAGACTACCGCCTCCGGAAGTCGAGCGGCTCGGCTCCGAGGCACCAGTCGTGCGGCGTTTCGGGGACGTCGGCGTGGACGCGGGCGTCGGCTTGCACTCGCAGGTGAAAGCGGCTCGTGACGACAGACTGTTCGCGCCAGGCGGCAGGACGCCCGCCGGAGGCGACTGCGGCCTCGTCGGCTGCGAGCACGACGGCCAATTCGTCGCCTTCTTCGACGAACTCCACGCGCGCCAGCCTGATGCCCGCGAGCGGCTCTCCGGCGAAGAAGAGGCGGCCGCTGGCCGGTGCGAAGAAGACCTCCACGCCGTCGGCATAGAGCAGCGCGGGCTTCGCGCCAGCCGCCAGCCCCGACGTCCTGAGCTGCTCCTGGACCATCGGCGAGCCTTGCGGGGGCAGCCAGACACGGCGGGCGTTGGCAAGCAGTTGGCGCATCCGTTCCAGGGCCAGATCGGTGGCGGCGGCCGCCGTCATCTTGCGCTGCGAGCTGTCGACCGTGATGGATGCGTGGTGCTGGACGAAGAGAGCCGCGACGAGCACCATCAGCCCGAGCAAGGCGGCCACGAGGACCTCGACGAGCGTATGGCCCGCTCTGTTGGGACTCAATGGCTCTCTCCAGTTGAATAGCGAAGCTCCAGCGACAAGTCGTCTTGCGCCAGGAATCGCGCCACGGCCAGCCTGTGGTCGCCCGCACCGCGGACCTTGCCCCAGGTGACGACGCTCTCGACGGCCACGAGCCCGTTTCCCGGTCGCGAGACGCGCACCTCGGTGCGGAAGGAAAGCGGTCCCCGCAGCCGGGCCTCGTACGCGGCCAGGCCCGCCGTCCCTTCGGCGTGCTCGGGCAGGCCCTCGGACTTCTCGACCGAGGGTGCGTTCTTGGTCAGGTCGCGGAATCCTCGGGCCAGGGCGCGCTCCATCGCGCGCGTCGCGAGCGACTCGGCGAACATCACCGCCTCGCTTTCGCTGGCCTCACGGCTGCCCGTCTGGATGGTGGTGAGCAGCGGCACGGCGGCGACGGCCAGCACGAGAGCCGCCACGAGCACTTCGATGAGCGTGGCTCCGGCTCGCTTCATCGCACGACTCTCCTGAGTTCCAGCTTCGGCGAGATTCCCACTGCGAAATGCCCGAGCGATACGGCGCCGAGGCCCGAGCGGTCGCGGGCGACTCCCCCGGCCCAGACGCGAGGGTCGTAATCGACGGTTCCTTTCAAGTCCTCCTGAGGCCCGCGCACGGAGCGGAGGGACAGATGGCCGAGGATCAGGTTGCCGCGAATGTGGGGAGCGACGGGAAAGCGGGTGCGTTCCAGGGACAAGACGCTGGCCTCCACGCCGGCGCCCTCGAAGGCGATCTCCGGAGCGGCGAGCAGGAGCCGGTCGCGGTTGGCGTCGTCCAGGACGATATCGCCCGCGGCGATGGGGCTGCCGTCGGTCGGGGAGCTGATGACGGCCCGGCCTCGGAAGGGATTGAGGTCGAGGCGAAGCTGCGAGCGGCCGAAGTAGGCCAGGTGGCCGCTGGTAGCGTTTCGCTGGGCGAGGACCTGTGCCAGATGGTCGGCGGACTCCAGGTGGAAGGCCAGGGGCAAGGGCCGGGGGGAGGGCTGGGGAGGGGGATAGACGGCCGAAGTGAGGCCGGGCCGGCTGTTCTCCCGGATGTGCTTGAGCACCTCGTTGAGCACGCCGATGGCGGCCACGAGCGCGCGGCGCATATCGCGTCCCTTCCTCATCATGTCGTCGTGCCAGCGCTTGTGGGCGTCTTTGCAGAAGGTGACGCCTTGGGCCTGGAGGATAAGGCGATTCAATTCATCCGCCGCATCCTTCAGGTCCCGGATTCGGGGCTCGTAACGCTCCACCAGGATGCGCTCGTGGTCGAACTTCTCCAGATCGACCGTGGGGGCGGTGCAGACGATCGCCGAGTCGGCCGGGATCAGCCACTCGTCGCGGAGAGAACGGGGAGAGATGTCCGCCCACTCGATCGGGAAGGGGTATCGCTCGCACGGATAGAGATAGGCCTTGAACTCCTGCTGCGGAAGGTCGTAGTACCAGGTGTTGGCGGTCTTCTTCGCGGGATTGCGGTGGCAGTGGGCGGCGGGGCAGCCGCAACATCCTTCCAGGACGCAGCCGCAGCAGGCGTTGTTGAAGCAGAAGGGCTGGACGCAGGTGTTGTTGGAGGCGACCTGGGCCCAGGCCGACATCAGCTGGGGGATCTTGTCGTAGAGCTCGAGCAACCTGCGGGTCTCGCCGACGATCTTGGGGAGCACCGACAGGAAGTCGTAGCGAAGGATCACGAAGGCGCACTGGTCCAGGGGGGCCGGGGGCGCCACCGGCGTGATGCCGATGTAGCGGCGGTGAACGACCGTGCGGCGGGAGCTGGGGGCGTTGGCCGACTTGGCGCTGGCTTCGATGCGCAGGCGGGGACCTTCCTTGCCGTGCTCCACGGTCACCAGGGGCGGCTCCAGCTCCAGGGCACGATACGCAAGGGCGTCGGGCGAGGTGTCGAGGAACCGGCGAAAGGCTCCGCTGGACTGGTAGTACCTGGAGAGGTCGAGCGGCTGCGCGCCCGGGAACAGCAGCTCCTGTCGGACTTCCCGGAAGATGGGCGAAGACGGATCGCAGACGTCCTTCTGAACCAGCCAGTAGGCTTCCTCGACCACCGACTCGGCGCCGTAGGCAGCCATCGTCCCTCCGGCACTCCAGACCGCCTGGCCGATGGAGTTGGAGCTGCACCACAGGAAGGCCAGACCCGCGGCGCACAGGAGGAAGACGATCCCCAGGACGATGATGAAGACCGTGCCGATGCCGCGACGCGGGTTTCTCATGGCTGGAGCAGCGGATTCAGAATCCAGTCGGGGTCGGTCGAGCCGCTCGAACCCGAGTCGGCGGCCGCGCGTTCGGCCAGGGCCGGCGCCATCCCGGCGGGAGCCGTCCCCGGGTGCCGGCGCCTCACTTCCTCCGGAAGGTCTTTCCAGTCCACCGACACGAGCCGCCCCGGGCCGGACCCGCCAGGAGCCGGCTCGTAGCGCTGCCAGCCGGTCTCCGGGGTCCAGGCGAAGTCTCCATCGGGCGTGCCCAGCTCCAGCACCGAGCGCGGGTTGGCGGCCAGCACGGCCAGCGCGGAGAGCAGGGCGTGAGGGGCGGCGTCGGCGCCGCCCTCCGAAACGCTGCCGTGAGCTGCCGGCGGACCGGCTACCGGTGTTCGCGCAGGCAGAGGAGGCGCCTGGCTGCGCGGCGCGCCGAGGCGGTTCGAGGGCATCGCGGCCTTCAGGTCCGTGGCGTATCGAATCCGGATCTCCGGCGCCGGGTCGCTCCCGGCCTCGCCGTCGCGGAGGAGATAGACGGCGATAGCCGCGATGAGCATCCCCACGGCGAGCGCCGCCGGCAGTGCTTGACCCGAGCGCGAGCGATTTCCTCCCATGCCGGACGAGTTCGACCGGGAGGCCGCACCGTTGTTCCCGCAAAGTAGAGAAGGGCCGTCCGCTCCTCGGTATTCGTGGAGCGATGGCCCTCGTGGCCGGTGCCTTCTACACTAGCCCCTAGGCTCGTACCGATACGGCAGGTACTCGGGGAACCAGATGCTGGCGTCGATCAGCTTCACGACGTCCTTGCTGTCGGGCACGCCGGCCAGCTTCTCCTCGAAGACGTGCCGGGCCACCTCGATGGCCACTTTGCGCGCGACTTCGCGGATCCGGGAGACCGACGGGTAGAGGCTGCCCTCGGAGAGGTCCCTTGGGGTGACTGCGTCGGCCAGCGCCGAGGCGGCGGCGCGAAACATTCCCTGCGTGACCTTCTTGGCCTTTGTGGCCACGATTGCCAGGCCGACGCCGGGGAAGATGAAGGCGTTGTTCGCCTGGCCGATGCGGACCTTGCGGCCGTTGTAGTCGACGGAAGGGAAGGGGCTTCCGGTCGCAACCAGGGCCCGGCCTTCGCTCCACTCCAGCGCGTGGGCCGGAGCGCACTCGGTCTTGGAGGTCGGGTTCGAAAGCGGCAGGATCACCGGCTGCGTGCAGTGGCGAGCCATGGAGTGAATGATGGGCTCGGTGAAGGTGCCCGGGGTCCCGGAGGTGCCGACCAGGATGGTCGGATGGACGTGTTGAACCGTCTCCAGCAACGTGATGGTTGCCGGATTCACGACCTTCCAGCTGGCGACTTCGCCGTTGTCGCGAGCGTAGGGCTTCTTGTGATCCGGCAGCGGGCGGCCGCCCGCCAGCACGAGCCCCTTGCTGTCGACGAACCAGATGCGGCGGCGGGCGTCGGATTCGCTGGTGCCCTCCGCCTTCATCAGCGTCACGCACTGCTCGGCGATGCCACTGGCGGCCTCGCCGGCGCCGAAGAAGACGACCTTCTGGTCCGACATACGCTCCTTCTTGGAACGGATCGCGGCGATCATCCCGGACAGCGCGACGGCGCCGGTGCCCTGGATGTCGTCGTTGAAGGAGCAGATGGCTTCCTGGTACTGCGCGAGCAGCCGGAAGGCGTTGGTGTTGGCGAAGTCCTCCCACTGCAGCAGGACGCCTGGCCAGCGCTTCTTGACGGCCGCGACGAACTTCTCGATCAGCTCGTCGTAAGCCGGACCCCGCAACCGGGGCTTGCGCCAGCCGAGGTACATCGGGTCGGCGAGGAGTGCGGTGTTGTCGGTACCGACGTCGAGGCAGACGGGCAGCGTCTGGCCGGTATAGATGCCGGCTGCGGCCGTGTAGATGGTGAGCTTGCCGATGGGGATTCCCATGCCGCCCGCGCCCTGGTCTCCCAGGCCGAGGATGCGCTCGCTATCGGTGACGACGATGACGCGGACGTCCTCCTGGGGGACGTTTTCGAGGATCGCGTCGATCCTGTCCGCGTGCTCGGGCGTGATCCAGATGCCTCGGCCACGGCGATAGATGTGGCTGTACTTTTGGCAGGCTTCGCCCACGACAGGGGTGTAGACGATGGGCAGCAGCTCCTCGATGTTTTCGAGCATGAAGCGATAGAAGAGCGTCTCGTTGCGGTCCTGGAGGGCGACCAAGTAGACGAACCGCTCCAGGTTCGTGCCCTTCTGCGAGTACGCCTCCCGCACTCGAGCGAGTTGCTCGTCGATGTTGCTGATCTTCGGCGGCAGGATGCCGAGCAGTCCCAGTTGCTCGCGCTCCTCGGCAGAGAACGCCGTGCCCTTGTTGAGCAGCGGATGGTCCTTCAGATGGACGCCCTTGGCAGAGACGGCCAGGTAGCGCTGCTGGGTGCGGACATCCGACCGAATGTGGAACTCGTTCACGTTCCTCATCTCCTTCGCGGCCCGGAATCGGGGCGAGGACGCCACCGGAGACTCGCGCGAGAGTTGGCGGATGCGCCGGCGCGAGGGCGTCGAGCCCGGTCCGGGGTTAGTCTGTCGGCCGCAATCTTCACGCCACGTCCTGTTCTTGCGGGGCCCGTGCAAGGGCGCTGCGGCAACCCTCGGCACCGAAAATCCGAGTATGCGCGGGACCGCCGGCAATCACGACGGTTTCAGGAGGCCGATCTCCCGCAGACGCTGTTCGAGGAAGGCCTGGCCGGTGACCGGCGGATACCTCCTCGGATTGTCTTTTGTGTCGCAACAGGGCAGGCAGTCCAGGACGACGTCCGGGGCCGGGTGGACGAAGAACGGCAGGGAGAAGCGCGAGGAGTTGGCGCTGTCCCCGGGATTGACGACTCGATGGGTCGTGGACGGGATGACCTCGTTGGTCACTCGCGCCAGCATGTCGCCGGCGTCGGTGACGATCTGGCCGGGCAGGCCGTCTACGGCGAGCCATTCCCCGTCTCGCGTCAGCAACTCGAGTCCCGTGGCGGTGGCGCCGCACAGCAGCGTGATGATGTTGATATCCTCGTGGGCCGCCGCGCGGACGGCGCGCGGGTCGTGGTGGGGCGCCAGCGGGGGATAGTGGATCGCCCTGAGGATGCTGTTGCCGTCGCGCGTCATGTGGCGGAAGCTGTCCGGCTCGATGCGGAAGTAGGCGGCGAGCGCCTCGAGCAGAACGTTGGCGCAGCGCTCCAGCGAGCCGAAGAGCGCCAGGGCCGTGGACTTCAATTCGGGCAGCTCGGCGGGCCAGACGTTGGCCGGGTAGACCGAGGCGAGGGGGTGTTCCCGCGGCAGCTCGCGGCCGACGTGCCAGAACTCCTTGAGATCGGCGAGCGCCTGGTCCTTGGCGTGCTCCTTGCCGAATCCGACGTAGCCTCGTTGGCCGGCCCGGTCGACCTCGCAGCGCCTCTTGGCGGGAAGGTCCAGCTCGAAGAACTTTCGGAAGAGGTCGTAGTTGCGTTGCACCAGGGCGTCGTCGACGCCGTGTCCATCGACCCGCACGAAGCCGAACCAGCGGAGCGACTCTCCATAGGTGGCGACGAAACGCTCGCGTTCGGCGGGCGTGCCCTTGGTGAAGTCCTCGAGATTGACGAGCGGGACCCGCTTCAACGCGCCTTCCATCGGTTCTCCTTTGACTATCCGCGAACGCCGGCTTTGTAGCATGTCCGTGGCGAGCGCGGGGAGTGGCGTGTTACCGTGCCTGCCGGGAGGCAACCATGCGATATCAGTGCGCCGAGTGTCAGCACGCCTACGAGTACCCCGAGTCCCGGACGATGGCTCAGCTGTTCTGCAGCGACCCGGCGTGCGGCGGAGAGCTCGAGACGGTCTCTCTGGAGAGCGCGGGCGAGTTCGTTCCTGCCGGCGGCGGAGCAAAGATAGAGGCCTGGCCGGGGCTCGTTTTCGGCAGCGGCCCCGATGCCACCGTGAAACTGGACGCCCCGTCGGTTTCGCCTCTGCATGCGGCGCTGACAGGCGAGGGCGACCAGCTCTTCCTGCGCGATCTCAACAGCGCCCACGGTACCTGGGTGAACGGGCTGCGCGTGGTCGAGCGACCGCTGCGCCACGGCGACATGGTGAAGCTGGGCGACGTGGAGCTGAGGTTCGTCTCTCGGCAGCAGTCGATGGCAGGGGAGGGCTTGGTGTTGCTCGCGGACACGGGCCCGGGGGAGACGATTCACGCCGAGAGCGCCCGAAGCGCCCCGCCGGTGCAGGAAGGGGCGGGCGGCACAGCAAACCTGGAGGCGGTTGTCCGGCAGCAAGGGAAGCTGGTCAAGGCCTTGGCCGCGACCGCCAAGTTCTCGCTCGACGGCGACGAGAACATGCTGATCCAGCACCTGATCGAACACGTCTTCGATATCTTCCCGGCCGAGCGAGCAGCGCTGCTCATCAATCACGAGCAGACGCGGCGACGCCGCACGGTGGCCCGGACACGCGATGGGAAGCCGCTGGACGAGATGATCGCCGTGAGCCGATCGCTGGCCAAGAAGGTCCTCGACGAAAAGATTGCGATGGTCGTGGGCGACGCCGCAACCGACTCGCGGATGCCGAACGTGGCGTCGGTGCTCCTCAAAGGAATTCGCTCCATCCTGGTGGCGCCAATCATGTTCGGCGAAAAGGTGATGGGGCTGCTCTGGGCCGACTGCGTGCAGCAGAGCCGGGCTTTTTCGGCCGACGATTTGCCCGTCTTCTCCGGGCTGGCTGCCGCTGCAGGCAGCGCGATCTCGTCCCTGAGATCGGCGTCGAAGATGCGCCTGAACTCGGTGGCGCTGAGACGGCTGTCGGGGACGATCCCCCAGAACATGATCCCGGAGGTCATGACGCGGCGCGTCACGATGCCGATCGGCGGCGAGACGCGCGAGGTCTCCGTGCTGTTCTGCGAGCTGGTGGGGTTCGACGAGGGGGAGCGGCTGTCGCCCCAGGAGCTGGTCGGAGGCCTGAATGATTTCCTCGGGAGGATGGCCGAAGTCATCCTCGAACACGGAGGAATGGTGGACAAGATGGTCGGGGAGTCCCTGATGGCGCTCTGGGGGATGCCGGTGGCCACGCCCGAGGACCCAGCGAGGGCGGTCCAGGCAGCCCTGGCCATGCAGAAGACTCTCGACGAAGTGAATGCCGGTGCGGAGGCTGCGGGCCGCCCCGTGCTTCGAATGAGCATCGGAGTCCACACGGGGCGGGCGACCGTGGGCAACATCGGAAGCCCCTCCAAGATGGAGTGGTCGGCCGTGGGAAGCGCCGTGAAGCTCGCCAGCCGCATCCAGTCCACGGCCCCAGCCGGCCAGGTCCGCGTCAGCCTTCCGACGCACGAGCGGATTCGAGAGTCATTCAAGACCGAAGCCCTGCCGGACGTGCGTTTCAACGAGTCCTCCGCGCCGGTCCCAGTGTTCAAAGTCACCGCGTAGCCGGGCCAGGAGCCGGGCTGCAAACTACGATCTGGTCCGCTTGGCCAGCGGCCTGGCGTAGAACGTTTGGCCCTCGTGCTCGACTCGCAGCAGGCGGCCCTGCGCCACCAAATCGTCGATCAGCGAGGGCTCCCGGCCGGAGCGCCGAATCAGCTCCAGGATCGACTCCTCCCGCATGGGATGCACGGCGATCACACCCAGAATATCTCGCTCGGCGTCGCCCGTGCAGCCGAAGGGCTCTCGCTCGTACTGCATCAGGCACTCGACCTCGGCCACGTGCCCCAGCAACGTTTGCACGAAAGCCGCCACGGCGGCCTCGGAAGGCACGCGGACTCCCTCGTCGGCCGGCGGGCGAATGGGAATGGTGACGAACGCCTTGCGCGGCGCCAGCTCTTCGAGGAAGCGGCCGATGTCGCGGGCGACCTCAGGGGTGTCGTTGACGCCGCCCATCAGCATCGTTTCGGTCACCAGGGTGCCGCGGAACTCCCGGGCGAAGTCGAGCGCTCCGCGCTGAAGCTCCTTCAGATCGAGCTGGCCGTTGGGACGATCGGCCAGGCGCCAGGCCGATTCGCTCGCGGCATCGACCTTCACCGAGACCCAGTCGGCACGGGTCAGCTCGGCCCGCACGTCGGGCCTGGAGAGGAGGGAACCGTTCGTGATGACCGAGACCGGGACATCCAGTCCGCGCAGCAGATCGATCTCCTGGCCGAGGTTGATATCCAGCGTCGGCTCCCCGTCGGGCGCGAAGGTGAGATGGTCGACCTGTTCCTTTTCCTCCCGCAAGGCCTGGAGTCGGGCGTCGACCTCGTCGAAGATCTGCCGGGGCGGGTAGAACTCGCGGCGGTCCGTGACCAGGTGGGCTGTCTTGCCGGCCTGGCAGTACGGGCAGGCATAGGAGCAGACCTTGGGCGGGATGTTGTTGATGCCGAGGCTCTGGCCCAGCCGCCGGGACGGAACCGGGCCGAAGGCGATGCCAATCAAGCGGACCTCCGTGTCCGAAGACCGGAAACCGCAAGTTCTTCGCCAGCCTTGCGGGGTGGAAGCGATGCGAGAAAGTAGGGTGTTGTCCGCATGTGTTGCGCGTGCCGAACCACGAGGCAAGGCTCTGGCGGGTTCTCGTTGGGCTGCCCTGTGACAAGCCACGCTCGGCCCTGTCCCTGGGCCGTCTGAGACGCCCACTCGGTCCCGCGGGCGAGCCCGAAGTCGAGCAGCACGGCCCCACGATCCCACGTCAGCATCACGTCCCGGTGGAGGATTCCCTGCTCGTGCGCCACTGCCAGTCCGGCCGTGTGCATCTTGCCACGTCGTCGAGGGCTCCTGCTGCGGGGCGAGGACCCTGCGCCACGCCGCCGGGTCCACTAGGCGAAGCCCCGTTTCATCCTTATAATTCACAATCACCCGCCAGGAACATGGGATCCGCTCCCAGAGCGCCTCGCGCGGCGGCGAGGCGGGCAGTAGATTTCTTCGAGGTCGCCCAGCAGTTTGCCGAGGGTCTTCCGAGAAGCGGCTCTTCTCATGATCTTTCGACGCT
>JACQFU010000488.1 GCA_016199905.1 Candidatus Wallbacteria bacterium | reverse complement strand
CCGATCAAGGACAACGTCGACGAGGCGATGGCGGGCGTGAAGGGCGAGCTGGCGATCAAGCTCTGGGGCCCGGACGTCTTCACGCTACAGCGTTACGCGGGGCAGATCGCCGCCGTGCTGGCGACCGTGCGGGGAGTGGAGGACCTGGACGGCGATCACCTGGTCGGACAGCCGCAGCTCCAGATCGTCGTTGACCGGCAGGCGGCGGCCCGGCTAGGGATCGCTATCCAGGACGTGCAGAACGCCATCGAGGCCGCGATGCGCGGCCACGTGGTGAGCCAGGTGCTGGAGGGCGAACGGCGTTTCAACCTGGTGGTTCGCTTGACTCAAGGGAGCGATTCGGTCGAAAGCCTGGAGCGGCTGGCCATCAGCGCGCCGGGAGGCCAACGCGTGCCGTTGGCGATGGTGGCCAAGCTGGTGAAGACCGAGGGACTCGCGCAGATCCTGCACGAGTCGAACGTGCGCCGCATCGCGATCAAGTGGAGCGTGCGCGGGCGCGACATGGGCTCGATGGTGAACGAGGCGATGGAGAAGGTCGGCGCCGCCGTGAAGCTTCCGCACGGCTACAGCATGATCTGGAGCGGCCGCTTCGAGGACCAGCAGCGCGCCCTGGCGAAGCTCACCGTGATCGTGCCGCTGGTGGTCTTCATCATCTTCGCGCTGCTCTTCTCGAGCTTCGGCTCGTTCCGGGACTCGGTGCTGATCATGCTCAACCTGCCCTTTGCGACGATCGGCGGCACGCTGGCGCTCTACCTCTCCGGAACCACGTTCAACATCTCGGCGGCTGTCGGCTACATTGCGGTCTTCGGCGTGAGCGTGCTGAACGGCGTGGTGCTCGTCAGCTCGATCCGGCAAGCGAGGCAGCAGGGGCTCTGCCTGGAAGAGGCGATCCTGAGAGGCTGCGAGATCCGCTTCCGGCCGATCTTCGTCTCCGTGATCGTCGCTGTGATCGGCTTCCTGCCGGCCGCACTCTCCCAGGGAATCGGCGCCGAGATCCAGCGGCCGCTGGCGCGGGTGGTCGTGGGCGGGCTGATCTCCTCGTCGTTTCTGACTTCGCTCGTGCTGCCGGCGCTCTACCTGCTGCTAGCGCGGCTCACCTGGACCGGACCCGAGGACGAGGGCGACGCCGAGCACGCGTAACCGGCGCGGGCGGCGCGAACCAAAACGAAAACCGTCCGCGCGGATGGGCGCGGACGGCTTGCGGCGCCGGTAGGACTGTCCGGTCGGCTCAGGCCTTGCTTTGGCCCAGGCGGGTCTTCTCGCAGTGGCACCAGAAGGCGTGGATACCGCGATAGTGCTGCAGTTGCTCCGGAAGCTCGGCCTTGATCTTGAAGTAGCGGTCGGCTTGCTGCTCGATGATCTGGTCGAAGCCTTCGGACTGGAAGTACTCCAGGCAGCGCTTGTCGAACTGGGCGCCGCCCAGCTCCCTATCGCAGAACGCGTTGAACCGGTCGGTGTGGAAGTGCTCGTCGGCGATCGCCTCGTACTTCTTCAGGGTCGTCTTCCAGTCCCAGTTCTTGGCGCGGGCCTCGTCGCGCACTTTGTGGAACTCCTTCCAGCGGTAAGCGAAGGAGAGAGACTTCTCGTAGCCCGCGACAGTGACGAAGAGCAGCCACTTCGTCATCGCCTTCACCAGGCCCGGGAAGTAGAAGTGGAGGCTGATGAGGTTGCTGTCGGGATAGGCGTTGCAGAAGTCGATCGGGTAGATGATCCCGTCCTTGCCGATGAGCGTCTCGCAGCTGTTGTGGTCCCAGCCGTAGAAAGCGTTGATGACCTTGCAGGTCGCCTTGACCTGCCACTCCTGTTCGGGCGTGAGCCAGTTGAAGGCGACGGCCTGGTTGGCGCTGCGCAGGTAGCGCTGGTGGGAGTAGGGGGCTGCGGCGTTGTAGTGCATCGGCATCATCTGGGGGCCGACGCCGACGGTGCGGACGAACTCGGTATAGTCGATAGCCTTCTGCAGGTTCTGCGGGCGAGAGCCGGAGTCGTCGTAGGCGGCCTGCAGCTCCTCGAAGTTCTCGACCTTCTTGACGCCGACCCAGCCGCCGCCGTCCTGGGGCTTGATGAAGGCCGGGTAGCCGACCTCTTCGCCGATCTCCTTGAGATCGAAGAGCTCGAACTCGCTGAACGTCAGCTCGACGTCGAGCGTCGGGCTCTTCTTCATCTCGGAGTAATCCTTCTGCGGGATGGCCACCGTGGTAGGGATGTGCATGCCGAGGTCGTGCATGTGGCCGTAGCCGGTGTTCTTGTCGATGGCCTTGAAGCTGGCCATGTCGTTCAAGAGGTACACGGTCGGTGCGACGATCTGGAAGAAGCTGTTGTGATGCGGATTCCAATGGGCCCCGCGATTGACGATGGCGGAGCACTCGGTCTTGGCGCCCGTGGTCAAGTAGGGGCGGCAAGTGATGCGCCGCGTGCGCACGTGGTGGGACTTACCGCCCGACTCGATCTCCGGCTTCAGATGAGCGATCAGACCTTCCAGGGCGACCCGGAAAGAGAGGCTGTTGGGGTCCATAAGTCCCAGTACGTGCTCGACGGTCTTGGCCATGGGTCTTGCTTCCTCCAGACTTGGCGTCGGACGCTTCGGGCCGGCGTCGCGGCGGTTCTTCGCGCGGCGCTCCGGCGGCGTCCCGTGTTCGGATCTCCGGTGGGGCTCCAGGTTAACAGATTTCGAAACGGTTTGATAGGCCGTGGTGGTCGCGTCATCGACGACGAAGCACGGCAGCGTCGCGCCGCCGCTGGAGACGTTGATCACCGAGGCATCGGAGACCCGGCAGTACAGGCCGCCGAAGCGCCCCTCGAACACGAACTGGCCCACATTGATTTTCTTGGCGACCGCGGCCCCGTCCTCGATCTGGACGAACGGCTCCGAGGGGATATCGACGTATTCCTGGACGACCAGCTCCTCGGAGACGCCCGCAGCAAGCGCCTTCTCCCAGTCCGCGGCGCTGGTTTCCCGGCCGATGCGAACGCCTGTGCCGCCGTAGGCCGTTGCCGGCTTGACGACGAACCGCTCGCGATGACGGGAAAGCAGGTCGAAGAGGTCGCGCTCCTTCCCGTCGTATCTCGTGCGGCCGGGATGGACCCGGCGGGTCCAGGGAACGTGCCTGGCGATCGCCTCGCGATCGGCCGCGTCGAAGTGGCCCTCGTTCTTCGGGTCCGAGAGCACCGCCAGCACGCCCTTGTCGTAGAGGATCTCGCCCAGATAGGAACCGACCTGCGTGAAGGCGCGCTTCCGATACCCTTCGAACAGCGGCTGCACCTCTCCCCAGCGGGCGAGCAGCTCCGACGTCAAGACGCGCTTGTAGACGACGTCGATCGGCTGGCCGTTGGCGCGCAACCGGCCGCCCGAGAACGTGAGCTTTCGCGGGTCGACGATCAGGGTCCGGTGACCGGCCGCATCGAAGCACTCCTTCAACGCGAAGAACTCCTCCTCCGTCTTCACGCCCTTCCAGTCGACGATGGCAATGACCGGCTCCGCGACCGGCGCGCCCGGCACGTCGGGCGGATCGGCCGCGTAGGCGGCGAGCAGGGTCTCGAGCACCCTTCGCAGCATCGGAAGCATCGTGAGCCGGAAATGCTCCTGGAACCGTTGCACGACCCGGCACTGCAGGAAGCGATGTTCGATCTCGTTGGTATCGTTCATCCCGCTGGAGCCGTCGGTGTTGACCTCGAGGAAGCGGATGCTGCCGCCGGCGACGAAACTGTCGAACCGCAGCACCGGGGCGGCGCGCCAGGGCGTGGGACGAGCGGCGATCAGGTCGGCCACGCGCGGATCGAGCGGGAACTGGCTTCTCAGGCCGGCCTCGGCCAGGTAGAGCTTTGCGAGCTTCTCCAGCACGCCGGTGACCGATTCGGCGGCCTCCGCGTTGGCCTGCAGCATCTGGCGGCCGACGACGTAGGGGTGGAAGAACGTTCGCAGCACCTTGCCCCCGTACTTGGCGTGCCCGCCGGCGAGGTCGGCGACCATCGCTCGATACTGATCCTGCGACTCGGCGCGCCGCTCCAGGACGAATTTCCGCCAGGCTTCGTGGAATCGGGACTCGATCTGCATACGGCTCTATCTCCACCACCGCGAGTGCTCTAAGATAGATCAGCCCGGTGGTGGCGGATCAAGGACGGTCGAAGCTCCCCGGGGAAAGGACGTTGCACATTTGAGCCCGCGACCCGCCAAGCCAGGGCCCGGAGAACCGCCGAGGCCCGAACCGTTCCTCAAGTGGGCAGGGGGCAAGCGACAGCTCCTGGAACAGTTCGCGCGATTCCTGCCGAGCGCGGGCAGCTACGGCGCCTACCACGAGCCGTTTCTGGGCGGAGGCGCGGTCTTCTTCCGGCTGCTGCCGCGGCGAGCCATTCTCTCCGATACAAACGCGGAGCTGATCCAATGTTACGAGACGATCCGCGACGACGTCGAGACGGTCATCGCCGCGCTCGGGCCGTGCCTCAACGACGAGTCTTTCTATTACCAAATGCGTGCCCGGGACCCCGGAAGCCTCTCGCGCGCCGTCCGCGCCGCCCGCACGATTTACCTCAATCGCACGTGCTACAACGGGCTGTATCGCGTGAACCGCGCAGGGCTGTTCAACGTGCCCTTCGGGCGCTACGAGTCGCCCGTGGTCTGCAATGAGCCGGCATTGCGCGCGGCCGCAGGGGCGTTGGCCGGGGTCGAGTTGCGCGTGCAGCCCTTCGCCGCCGTGCTGAAAGCGACGCGCAGCGAGGACTTCGTCTACTTCGATCCGCCGTATCAACCGCTCTCGACGACTTCCTCTTTCACGGCCTATACGAAGGAGGTGTTCGGCGAAGCCGAGCAGCGCGAACTGGCCCGAGTGTTCGGCCAGCTGCACGAGGCAGGCTGCCGGGTCATGCTGAGCAACTCCGACACGCCGCTGGTGCGCGAACTGTACGCGCACTTTCGGATCGAGCAGGTGATGGCCAACCGCGCGATCAATAGCAAGAGCACGGGCAGGGGCAAGATTCCCGAGGTACTGGTGCTCAGCTGGCGCGGCAATTGACTCGCACCGGGCCCGCGGTTACTCTTCGCGCGCATGAGCAGCGATTCCGGCGGGCAGGCCGGCGCGCCCATCGAGCGTAAGGACCTGCTGGAGTACTTCCGGAAGCCGACCCAGAGCGGACGGCTCGACGGCTGCGGCCGTTGCGTGGGCGTCGAATACGAGCTGCTGCCGGTCGATCCGGCGACGGGCCGCGCGGTGCTGTTCGCGCCTGCGGATGGTCCAGGCGTCGAGGCGGCCTTCCTGGGATTGCTGGAGGACCCGAAGTACCAGCCGGCGGAGGGCCCGCTGCCGCCCACGACGCTGCAACGCGGACGCGCATCGATCAACCTGGAACCGGGCGGCCAGACCGAGGTTTCCGGCTCGCCGTTTCGTTCGCTGGGCGAGGTGGAGGAGGAGTTGCGCGCGATCCTGGCGGAGCTGGCGGAGTCGGCCCGGCAGCGCGGATTCGTCTATCATTCGCATGCCATGCAGCCCGTGTCGTTCTCCGGCGAGATCGAGTTGGTCCCGAAGCGCCGCTACCGGATCATGGCCGAGCATCTGGCGCGCCACGGAGGCCGGCGTTACCGCGACATGATGACGCGGACGGCTTCGGTACAGGCGAGCTACGACTTCACCGGGGAAGCCGACGCAGGCCGCAAGATGCGGCTGGCGATGTTGGCGGCACCGGTGGCGGCGGCGCTCTTCGCGAACTCTCCGATAGAGGCGGGGCGCGAGAGCGGCCTGATGAGCGTGCGGACGGCCATCTGGCGCGAGACCGACGAGGCGCGCTGCGGACTGGTCCCCGCGGCGCTGGACGGCGAGTGGTCCTGGGAACGCTACGTGGAGCACGCGCTGGACGTGCCGTCGATCCTGGTGCGCGCCGCGGATGGCGGGGTCGCGTCGGCCCAGGGACGCACGTTCCGCGACCTGCTGGAGCACGGCATCGATGGGCGGCGCGCCGAGATGGCCGACTGGGAGCTGCACCTGTCGACGATCTTCACGGAGGCGCGCATCAAGCGCGTGCTGGAAGTGCGCTCCAGCGATGCCCCGCCGCCCGGCGCCGAGATGGCGATGCCGGCGCTCTGGGCGGGGCTGTTCTACCATCCGGCGTCTCTCGAGGGCGGGCTCGAGCTGCTCTCGCCTTTCCGCGCGGAACTTCCGGAGATGTTCCATGCCGCGGCGCGTCATGGACTGCGCGGGCGCACGCCCGGCGGGACGCAGCTCGCCGGCCTGGCGCGCGATCTCGTGGCCCTGGCTCGCGCAGGGCTGGCTCGCCTTGCGAACCCGGGCGGACAGGGACGCCCGCCCTACTCGCCTGGCCTGGCCGCCGTGGAGCCGGGCGAAGAACGTTACCTGGCGCCGCTGGAAGAGTGGGTGGCCCGGGGCCGGTCGCCGGCCGAGGACGCGCTGGAGACGTTTCGCGAGGGCGGCGTGCAGGCGCTTGTGGAGAAGGCGAGAGTCCGGTAGCCGGTAAGCAACCCACCGGCCTCTCGCGACTCTCGACCCGAGGTTGCAGGGAGGTGGGCAGGGGGCAGTTAACCTTCCCCGAACGAGGGTTTCCTCTCTCCGGTTCTCCCTGAAGGAACAGCGACTATCCAGCAGGGATGCGGCCTCTCCAGCATGGCACGCCTCGTGATTGAGAGCGGACGGCTCGCGCGGACAGGTGTCTGCGCAGTCGACCGAGGAGGTTACCACCATGCGGAAGTGGCTCATACCGTGTCTGTCCATGGCCCTGACTTTCCACGCTGGCAGCCTCATCCTGGCTCAGGAGACTCCGCTCGAGAACGGCGATTCGCAGGAGGCTTCGGGGGCCGCGTCCGAAGGGCCGGGCATCGGGATGGCGCCTGCGGTTCCCGAAGGCGCGGGGAGTGAAACGCAAGTCGCGACCGCGGCCGAACCGCCGGCGGCCGACGAACCCGAGAAACCTGCAAACACTTTCACGGGCATCTTGAACGCGGCCAGCCGGTGGGGCGGAGAGGGCCTGAGCGCCGTCAGCGGCTGGGGCGACGGCCTTCGCCGCAGCCTGTCGGGCAACCCCGTCACGCTGACCGACGATCAGCGCGGGCGGCTCGAGGGGATGCGTCCCGCGTTGACCGGCCTGGCCGGCGCCGACGGTATGTTCAACCGAGGAGACTTGCCGGATATTTTGAGTTCGATGGAACCGCAGCTGGCCGACCGCGTGCGGGAAGAGATCTCCCGGCGGGCCGAGGCAAAGATCGACGAGGGTCTTCTGCCGTTCCTGCGCCGGCCTCTGGTGAACATGAACGTCCGGAACAACTACTGCAACTACTTCAACGGCGGGATGGATCAGGCGCGCGGAATGCTCACGAACGGACTCGAGGAGTTCTTCACCGGCGTGGGAGTCGAGGGCACGGCCCCGGCCGGCGCGCCCACGACCAGGGGCGTCACGCTGGATCAGCTCGACAGCTTCCGCAGCGGCGCCGAGACGCTCCGGCAGATCGACCGCATCCGCAACGCGCCCGTGCGCGTCGTTTTCCCGCGTGGGTTCGGCGTGGCCGATCTGGAATCGATCTTGGCCAACCCCAATCAAGTTCCCCCGAACGGGGTGATCCGGCCGAGGTAGGAGGAGAGGTACTGGTTGCCTGCTGGGGCTCCGCCCCAGACCCTGTGAGGGGGCCCAGGCCCCCTCAACCCCCGTTTGATACGTGAGACTCTCGCGAGTCCCCGATGCTCCCGAGGACGCTCGCCGGCCTCTCTACCAAATGGGGGTCCAGGGGGCCTGGGCCCCTTGGCCAGGTCTGGGGCGGAGCCCCAGCTCCCATTCTGGTCTGTCTCATCCCTTCCTGGCTTCCCCGCCTGCGCCATGCTAGGATTGCCGCTCCCGATGCGTCTTTCCGCGTGCCTGGCGGTCCTGGTTCTTTGGCTCGGGGGCGCTGCTGCCCCGGGGCGAGGGGCGCCGCCGGCCCCGGCCCGAAGGGTGCGTCTGGCAGATGTGGGTTGGACGGACATCACGGCCACGACGGCGTTGACGGCGGAGTTGCTGCGTTCGGCGGGCTACGATCCCGAGATCCGGCTTCTGTCGCTGCCGGTCACCTTCCTCAGTCTCAAGACTGCAGACGTCGACGTCTTCCTGGGGAACTGGATGCCCACGCAGGTGAACGACATCCGGCCCTACCTGCGCGAGCAGTCGATCGTCGACCTCGCAGTGAACTTGAAGGGCGCTCTCTACACGTTCGCAGTGCCGCGCTACGCGCACGACGCCGGCGTCCGATCCGCTGCCGACCTGGCGGCGCATCGCGAGAAGTTCCGCGGCCGCATCTACGGAATCGAACCCGGCAACGAGGGAAACCGGCTGGTGCTGGACATGATCCGGCAGAACACCTATGGACTGGCGGGCTGGATGCTGGTGGAGTCGAGCGAGCAAGGGATGCTGTCGGAAGTGCGCCAGTCGATCTCCCGGCGAGAGTGGATCGTCTTCCTGGGGTGGCGCCCGCACCCGATGAACACGACGCTCTCGATGGAGTACTTGACCGATCCGCTCCAGAAGTGGGGGCTCGGCGGAGGCGCCTCCGAGGTACACACGATCGTCAGCCGCGAGCTGGTCCGGCGAAGCCCGGAGTTGACGGCGTTCTTCAGGAAGCTCGCGTTCACGGTCGAGTTGGAGAACGAGTTGATGGGCGCCATCCTGGATCGCAGTCAATCGCCGGAGGCCGCGGCCAGGGCCTGGATGCAGCGCCACCCGCCAGCGGTCTCGGCGTGGCTGGAGGCTCTTCCGGCGGCGGGTCAGGCCGCGCAGGCGCCGCCTGGCCCCGACACGGCCGCGGCGGTCCACAAGCTTCCCCTGGGCGCCTGGATCTCGCGGGGCATCTCGTACCTGACGGCTCACTTCTCGCGCCAGCTGCGGGCGGCGTCCGCGGGCCTGACGCGCGCGCTGGAATGGATCGTGGGGTGCTTGTCGGCCGTGCCGCCGCCGTGGATGATCGCGCTGATGGTGGCGACGACGCTGCTCATTCACCGGAGCCTGCGCCTGGCCGCGGCGGTGTTGGTGGGGACCGCGGTGATCTGGAACCTGGGCTACTGGCAAGCGACGCTCCAGACGCTAGCCCTGGTCGTCACGGCAGCCGCGATCTCCACCCTCCTCGGCGTGCCGGTCGGCATTGCCGCGGCGCGTCATCCCTGGCTTTACACGCTCATCCGGCCCGTCCTCGACATGATGCAGACCATTCCGACGTTCGTGTACTTGATCCCGACGCTGATGCTGTTCGGGTTGGGCATCGTCCCGGGGCTCATCTCGACGGTCATCTTCGCCCTCCCCGCGCCGATCCGGCTCACGTACTTGGGCGTGACGGGCGTGCCCAAGGACCTGATCGAGGCGGCGCAAGCGTTCGGCGCCCGGCCGCTGCAGGTGCTCACGAAGGTGGAGATCCCGCACGCGCTGCCGGCGATCCTGGAGGGAGTGACACAGGCGCTGATGCTTTCGCTGTCGATGGTAGTGATCGCGGCGCTCGTGGGCGCGGAGGGTCTTGGAACGCCAGTCGTGCGAGCGCTGAACACGGTGAACGTGGAGCAGGGCTTCGAGGCTGGGCTTTCTATCGTGGTCGTGGCGATCCTGCTGGACCGGCTCGTGAAGAAGCAGCCCCACCCGAAGGTGCGGCGGCGATTCGGAGAGACCGGATTGTGATCGTCTTCGAGAACGTCACCAACGTCTTCGGCCCATCCCCAAACGATGCGCTGGAGCGATTGGGGCGTGGTCACTCGCGCGACGACATCCTGGAGCAGACGGGCAACCTGGTCGCCACGCAGGACGTGAGCCTCCAGGTGCGATCGGGCGAGATCCTCGTGCTGATGGGCCTATCGGGGTCGGGCAAATCGACGTTGCTGCGCTGCGCCAATGCGCTCGTGCGGCCCGCGCGAGGCCGGGTGCTGGTCAACGAGAACGGAGGCGCGACCGACCTCTCGCGGGCGGATGCCGCGACCCTTCGGCGGATTCGCCAGCGGCGGATCTCGATGGTCTTCCAGCGGTTCGCGCTGCTGCCGTGGCGCACGCTTCGCGGCAACGTTGCCTTCGGGTTGGAAGTGCGCGGCCTGCCCTGGGAGCAGACTCTCGAAATCGTCGACCAGATGCTCGAGCTGGTCGGTCTGAGCGGCTGGAAGGACAAGATGCCGCACGAGCTTTCGGGAGGGATGCAGCAGCGGGTAGGGCTGGCGCGCGCGCTGGCCACCAACGCCGACCTGCTGCTGCTCGACGAGCCCTTCAGCGCCCTCGACCCGCTCATCCGAAACCGGATGCAAGGCGAACTGCTCGCCCTGCAGCGCGACCTGAAGAAGACGATGCTATTCGTGACGCACGACCTGGACGAGGCGCTCAAGCTCGGCACGCGCGTCGCGATCATGGAAGCGGGACGGGTCATTCAGATCGGCACTCCCGAGGAGATCGTGACGCATCCGGCGACGGACTACGTGCGCAAGTTCGTGTCGCACGTCAATCCGCTCAACGTGCTGCGGGGCGGCAGCCTGATGCGTCCCCTCGCGTCGCTGGCTCGCGCCCCGGAAGAGACCTCCGTCGTGCTGCTGGATGACGCAGGCATCACGCGTTGCCGGATCGATGACGCAGGCCGGATGACGCATGCGTGGATCGGCGACTCGAAGGCCACGGTGATTGCCTACGACGGCGGAACGAACGGCACGCCGGCAGGAGCCGGCACGCTCTTCTCGTGCGGGCAGGACGCGGCCATCCGAGTGGCCATCGACGCGATCCATCGCACCGGCCAACCCTTGCTGCTGGTGACGCCCGACGGACGGTTGGTGGGGATCGTCGCCGGCAGGGAAGTGCTGAAGGGGTTGTCGAGTCCGGCGGCGAGTGTGACGGCGTAGGGGTCACGCCGGCTCGAGCAGGCCGTTGCGCACCAGCGCGCGCGCCAGCAGCGGAAGCGCAACGCCTGAGAAGCGGCTGCCGGCGTGGGGCGCCGGAGCGGGCAGCGAGCGGTCCCACCAGCCCTGGGCCTTGTCTCGCCGTTGGCGAGCGGACGCGAACTGCGCTTTGGCCTCGGCCTCGTCCCCGGCCGCTAGCGCCACGCGCCCGCGCGCTATCTCCACCAATCCCTCGAGCACGAAGAAGAACGTGGCGTGTCCTTCGTGCAGACCCGCCCGCGCCTCTTGCAGGTCGGCGACCGAGCGCAGCACGTCGTCCCGCATGGCGTGGGCCGCGGCGCGATAGCAGGTCAACATCGCGAGCATGCTGTTGTCGCCCGCGTCCCGGGCCGCGGGGATGGCCTCCTCGAAGGCGGCCAAGGCCTCCGCCGATTGAGCCGACTCCAGCCTCACCAGGCCGATGGTGGAGAGCGCGTTGGCGATGGCCCATTTGAGTCGCACCCTCCGGGCGACTGCCAGCGTCCGGACCAGATCCTCCAGAGCAAGCGCTCCCTCTCCCAGCATGACGCGGGTGTAGGCGAGGTTGCACTGCGTCATGGATGCGAAACGGAAGTGGCCCAGCCGCGTGTAGATCGCCAGCGCCCGCTCGT